>JACZJQ010000060.1 GCA_014860455.1 Bryobacteraceae bacterium
CCGCTCCCCCCGCCTCACCATCTCCTGGGACTCATCGAAGATCAACATCACCGGACCCGAACTCGCCAAAACGCTGCTCGACACCGAGCCCCGCATCGTCGTCGCCGGCTCCAGCGGCGCCCGTCCCAACCGCACCGCCTCCTCCATCTGGATCATCCCGTATCAGATGATGCCCGGCGAAGAGAAAGCTGTCGCCGCCCGCATCCGCGCCCTTCTCGCCTCGCCGCCCCCGCCGCCCGCACCCGAGCCGCAGCCCACTCCAACCGCCTCCGTCCTCGCCGGCCAGTGGGACCTCGCCCTCAACTTCGGCCGCGGCTCCGCCAACCACATTCTCTTCTTCGAAGCCGCCACTGACCGCCTCACCGGCACCCACCGCGGCGAGTTCTTCTCCGGCGACCTCAACGGCTCCGTCTCAGGCCCGAACGTGAAGTTCCGCAGCGCCCACCGCGTCCACGGCACACGCCTCAGCTACGATTTCACCGGACGCCTCGACGGCGACGCCATCACCGGCACCGTCTTCATGGGCGAATACGGCACCGCCCCGTTCACCGCTTCACGGCACAAATACCAGCAGTCCGGCCCCCGCCGCTGATAGTCATCCGCCGCCAACCCAGCCTACTGGGCAAGCTGAACCTACCAGTCGGCCAGCAGCTTCTCCAAGTCTGGCCAGAGAACCGGCCGATCATCCAACATCTTCGCAGAGATCTCCATAATCGCCCCTCGCTCGAGCGGATTCGCGATCTCTACCAACTCTCCAATCCCCTTCAGCGAGGACTTATCTCCGAGAATATTGAGCAACACAAGGGCTGAAGCAGCTTCGAAGACTGGTTCATTCCTCTTCGGCCTGACGGCAAGTTCTCTGAGATCGCCTTCAAGATCAGGTAGCGGGCGAAGAAGCAGCAAGTACACGGCCCCCGGCGAGAGCCCGCCCCGTCGTAGCTCTCTCTTGACTATCCGGGTCAAGACTTTTGACGGAATCCACGGCTGCTCCAGCAGAGCCCACGCCTCGTTGGTGAAATTGCCATCTGACGGGATGGCAACACTGCCGATCCTGAGCCACACATGCTCCGTTACTGATGCAACTGAAGATGAGTTCAGCCAGCCGAATCGGGACACGGGGACATCCGTCTGACCCTGAATCACTTTTGCGAAGTACGAGGCCATTTTGAGTCTGAGGTCGCAGTCTGGAATCAGTGAGGGGGCAAAAAACCACTCACCGCGAAAGACAACGCCTTCGCGACGGAGAACTGTCATGTCTTCGTTGGTCAACTTGGAGAGGTTCACCTCATATGCTCGGCAGGGATCCGCTCGTTGTCGATCCGAAGCTTGAGCAGACGCGAATGCGGTCGCACAGGCAATGGAGCAGAGGATGCGGATGAAGTGGTCCAACAGGTGCCTCCTCAATGACAGTGCGTTAAGTCCCGCTTGCGGCCCCTCAGAGCGAAAAGGACAGGCCCGCAAGCCCGTCCTTTTCAGCTCCAACAATGTGATGCGCGCCCGATCAGGCCCCGCCCGCAGCCGCCGTCTCTTCGAGGTACGTGATCGCCGCCTTCAGGAAGTCGCGGTTCATCCGCGCGATGTTGTCCAGCGTGATCCCCTTCGGACAAACCGCCTCGCACTCGCCGGCGTTGGTGCAATACCCGAAGCCTTCTTCCAGCATCTGCGCCACCATCCGGATCGCCCGCCTGTCCCGCTCGGCCTGGCCCTGAGGCAGCAGCGCCAGATGCGAAATCTTCGCCGCCGTGAACAACGACGCCGACGCGTTCGGGCACGACGCCACGCAGGCTCCGCAGCCAATGCAGCTCGCCGCGTCCATCGCCATGTCCGAACACTGCTTGATGATCGGCAGCGCGTTGCCGTCCACCGCCGAGCCGGTGTTCACCGAAACATACCCGCCCGCCGCGATAATCCTATCCAGCGAACTCCGGTCCACCATCAAATCCTTGACCACCGGGAACGCCGCCGCCCTGAACGGCTCCAGCCACAGCTCATCGCCGTCGCGGAAGTGCCGCATGTGCAACTGGCACACCGTCGTTAAGCGCTGCGGCCCATGCGGCACGCCATTGATCATGAACCCGCAGCAGCCGCAAATCCCTTCGCGGCAATCATGCTCAAACGTCACCGGATCCTCGCCCTTGCGCGTCAACTCCTCGTTGAGCACATCGAGCATCTCCAGAAACGACATATGCTCGCTCACGTTGGGCAACTCATAGCGGACCATTTGGCCCTGCGCCGTGCGGTTCCTCTGGCGCCAGATGTGAAGAACAATTCGCATGTTCATATTGCCCCTTCTTACTTGTAGCTCCGCTGAGCCAGGTGGACATACTCGAAGTTCAACGGCTCCACATGCCGCGCCGGCGCGCTGTCCGCGCCCTGGTACTCCCACACCGCCGCATGGCAGAACTTCTCGTCGTCGCGCTTCGCCTCGCCTTCTTCGGTCTGGTGCTCTTCCCTGAAGTGCCCGCCGCAGCTCTCTTCGCGCACCAGCGCGTCACGGCACATCAGTTCGCCCAGCTCCAGGAAGTCGGCCAGCCGTCCGGCCCGCTCCAGGCTCTGGTTCAACTCCTCGCCCGAACCCGGCACGTTCACGTTCTTCCAGAACTCCTCGCGGATCTGCGGAATCAAGCCCAGAGCCTTCTCCAGACCCTGCGCGTTCCTGCCCATCCCGCAGTACTCCCACATCACCTTGCCAAGCTCCTTGTGGATATCGTCCACCGTCTTCTTCCCTTTGATCGACAGCAGCGTTTTCATCTGCTGTTCGGCCTCCGTCTTCGCCGCCACGCACTCCTGATGCGTCTCGTCCACCCCTCCCGGCTTCACCTGCGCCAGGTAGTTGCCCAGCGTGTAAGGAATGATGAAATACCCATCGGCCAGCCCCTGCATCAGCGCCGACGCGCCCAACCGGTTCGCGCCGTGGTCTGAGAAGTTCGCCTCGCCCAAAACAAAAAGCCCCGGAATCGTGCTCTGCAGGTTGTAGTCCACCCACAGCCCGCCCATCACGTAGTGGACGGCGGGGTAGATTCGCATGGGATCTTGATACGGATCCTCCCCGGTGATCTTCGCGTACATCTCAAACAGGTTGCCGTACCGTTCCGCGATCTTGTCCCGGCCCAGCCGGCCGATGGACTCGGCAAAGTCCAGGTACACTCCCTTGCCGCCCGGACCCACGCCCCTGCCCTCGTCGCAAACCCTCTTCGCCGCTCGCGAAGCGATGTCGCGCGGGCACAGATTGCCGAACGCCGGGTACATCCGCTCCAGGTAGTAATCGCGCTCGGCCTCGGGAATGTCGCCCGCCTTGCGCGTATCGCCTTCCTTCTTCGGCACCCAGATCCGGCCGTCGTTTCTCAGTGACTCCGACATCAGCGTCAGCTTCGACTGGTAATCGCCGCTTACCGGTATGCACGTCGGGTGAATCTGCGTGTAGCACGGGTTGCCGAACCCGGCGCCTTTCTTATACGCCCGCCAGATCGCCGTCGCATTCGAACCCTTCGCGTTCGTCGACAGGTAGAACACGTTGCCGTACCCGCCCGTGCCCAGCACTACCGCGTCGGCGATGTGGACATCAATCGCGCCCGTCACCATGTCACGCGTCACAATCCCGCGCGCCCGCCCGTCGACGACAATCACATCCAGCATCTCGTGCCGGTAGAACATCTCCACCGTGCCCACGTCGATCTGGCGCTCCAGCGCCTGATACGCGCCCAGCAGCAACTGCTGGCCCGTCTGCCCTCTGGCATAGAACGTCCTCGACACCTGCGCCCCGCCGAAGCTGCGGTTGGCCAGCACGCCGCCGTATTCGCGCGCAAACGGTACGCCCTGCGCCACACACTGGTCGATGATATCCACCGACACCTGCGCCAGCCTGTAGACGTTCGCCTCCCGCGCCCGGAAGTCGCCGCCCTTCACCGTGTCGTAGAACAGCCGGAAAACCGAATCGCCGTCGTTCTGATAATTCTTAGCCGCGTTGATGCCGCCCTGCGCCGCGATCGAATGCGCCCGCCTCGGCGAATCCTGGAAGCAGAACGCCTTCACGCGGTAGCCCAGTTCACCCAGCGACGCCGCCGCCGCGCCTCCGGCCAGCCCTGTGCCGACGACAATCACCGAATACTTGCGCTTGTTCGCCGGGTTCACCAGCTTCATCTCGAAGCGCGCGTTGTCCCACTTCTGTTCAATCGGTCCGGAAGGAATCTTTGCATCCAAATTCAGTGCCATGGTTCATTCCCTCCCTTACTTCACCAGCCCGGCCAGCACCGCCAGCGGCATCGACACATTGCCGATCCCGATCACATACCCATACCCCTTGGCCACCGTCTTCAACATCGGTGTATACCTCGGATGCGCCACCCCCAGGCTCTGGAACATGCTCCACACCCCGTGATAGAGGTGAATCGCCAGCAGGATGTTCGCCACCATATAGAACAGCGCGACGGCCGGATTCTGGAACCCCGTCACCACGTTCCGGTACACGTCGCCTCTCACAAATTCCGGATGCGCCTGCCCCGTCGTGAAGTGCAGCAGGTGATAAATCAGGAACGCGCCGATGATCGGCCCGCTCCAGATCATCGTCCGCGACGCGTAGCTCGACGCAATCGACGCTTTCTTCACATACGCCGTCGGCCGCGCCTCCCACTTCAGCTTCGTCAACTGCAATGCCATCGCAATATGCAGTCCAACCGCCAGCAGCAGCGCCCCGCGAATCGCCCACAGCGCCCCGCCCAGGCTCTGCAACAGTTCCGCGTAGTGGTTCAGCTTCTCCGGACCGGCGAACAACTGCAGGTTGCCCACCATGTGCCCCGCCACGAAGCCGCATAAAACAAAGCCCGTCACGGCCATGATGATCTTCTTGCCGATGACGGACTGGTATAGAATCGCGGTCCTCTTCTGACCGCCTGCCACCAAGGTGCTCATATTGACACTCCGCTGCCCCCGCGCTTGCGCAACCGGGGGAGGACATCAAAGGCGCCTGTTTGTTTCACCAAAGAGCCTCAGGCTCTTCATTGACGCCCGGAATCCTCTATTCTATTCAAAATTTCAGGCAGCGGTGTCCTGACCAACCTGGTC
>JACZJQ010000061.1 GCA_014860455.1 Bryobacteraceae bacterium
ACCAAAAAGAAGCCCCGCCGAAGCAGGGTTTGGGTCGGTGCGGCTGAGTATCGACGCCCCCAGAGTACAAGACAGGCGGGCAACTTTCGTCACCAGCCTGTCGCTTTTCTTGGCTCCCCAATTAGGACTCGAACCTGGGACCTGCGGATTAAGGGCATTAATACTGGCAGGGAGAGCGCGTGAAGGTAACGCCACATAACCAAGATTTGTGGCTCGAAGGTGTTTACGAAAGCCGGGGCGATTCAGAGCCTCGTAAAGGCAATACTTCAAGGAACTTGCCACTCGCGGTTTGTTCCGGCAGTGCCTGGCTTTCCGTGACCGCGACGTCCTCCAGGCCGTTATCGCGAAACACTCGCTTCACCGAGTGGATGACTTCTTCGAACACAACCTCTGCCACCGCCTCATCGGCCAGGTCTATTCGCACCTCGAAATCTCTCTCGCTGACCTGAGCCAGCTGGATGCGCCGGGCGCGCTCGTGCTCCAGATCGAAGACGAGCGGCGACAGCGTCACCTCGCCCACATGAACGAGCGTCGCCTCGCGCCCTTCCACCTGAAAACTGCGGAACGGCGACCCACAGGGGCAGGGGTCCGTGTGGAAACGAACACAGTCGCCGAGGTCATATCGGATGAAGGGTTGAACGTCGTTGGCGAGCACCGTCAGCAACGCGGTCGTCGACAGTGTCCCATCGGGAACGGGCCGCATCGCTTCGTCGACCGCTTCGAGGATGACCCAATCTTCGTTCAAATGCTTCCGCCCGCGGCTGCACTCGAACGAAAGCAATAGGCACTCGGTGCATCCATAGGGGTCGAGAATGTCGTATTTTAGGGAGGGGAAGGCCCGTCGAACCCGTTCGCGAAGATTGTCCGTGAGCGTCTCTCCCCCGGTAGTGAAGAGCACCGGCTCGATCTTCAGTCGCCCGGCCTCCTTTTCCTTGACGAGGATGGTCAGCATGCTGGGGTAGGTGACGATCCAGGCGATGTTCGGGATCGCATTGAGTCTGTCAACGAGCCGATCAATCGGCTGCTCGGCCTCGATGAAGATCAAACCCAACCCCTTCGCCAGTCCCGGATACAGCCGTTGCACCAGCTTGTGGAACCCGTTTCCGGCGAAGTGACCATTCCCGCCGGTGATCGTCACCCTCACGCCGAGCTTGCGGACTTCCCGGATGAGCTTCCAATGGTACCGTTCGAAGCGCGCCATCATAATTCCATAGGCGTATTCCACGAACGATGCGGACAAGACGATGACCGCTGGTTCGCCTGATGTCCCGGAGGTCTGGAAAACGGCAACATCGTCGATCGGCACGCCAACGTTCCGGATATCCCGGAGATGCTCGTGGGCCCTGTCGAGGGGAAGAGAACGAATCGTCAACCAGTGGTCGAAGTCCCGCATGAGATCGGGTTTGCGGGTCACCGGCAAGTCGAGCAACTCGATCTCGCTCGATGGTCGCAGATCCGCGTAAAGCCGGTGAAACAACGGTGAGTCGCGCCGCACCTTTTCCACGAGACGCCGCAGATTGCGGAGTTGCCTGGCTTCAATTCGCTTCCGCCCGCCCCAAGCTGTCCAGAGCCCGCCGGTGAAGTAACCCAGTGTTCTAAGGAGGCTGGTTCGCATAGGCTGCTTGGCATGCATCGGGGGAACAGGATAAGGTCGAAAGCGGACATCGTGCCGCTACGATAAGTCAACCGCACCATATGACGTAAAGTATGCCGCTAGAACTGCGCTACAAGAATGCCGCTGCGGCATAAACTGGCCCGGCTGATCTACGCGATGCTCACCAAGGGCGAGGAAGATGCCGACCAGGGCCAGGACTACTTCGAGGAGCGCTATCGCCAGCGGGCGCTGCGCAACCTGACCCAGCGCGCCAAGCAACTCGGCATGCAGCTCGTCCCCGCCCCGCAACTCGCCTGAAAGCGTCACTATTGCGGATCAATAACTTGGAAGGTGTTTCTTGAGAGGCGTCGCGCTCATGGTGTTGCACTTGCTTGTAGACCTCAAGCATCGCTGAGAATTGGCGCAATTGGCTGCTCCCGCAATTCGGAGGGTAAGTCGAAGGCGAGGTATGGAACGTTCAGCCCAAGACGCTTGATCTCGCGCTGCAGCGCATCGATGAAGAGTCCCCTCCCGGGGGTAAGCGAACTCAGAACTATGGCGTTCATGTCGTGACGCGTAGCGGACGATGTCAAGTTGACGACGCGCTGCAGCGATTGCCGGAATCCGATTGTCTGCTCTGTACCGCAAGAGGGCGATCCGTTAACACCCATGATGCCAACAACCTCGAAGCCGGAGGTTGTGTAATCGGCGATTTCCCTCGCAACTTGCTTTGCCAAGCGTCGATAGATGAGCCGTGTGTACCACAGGAGGATGGGCAAGACCAAGTTCCTCGTGCGGTCGAGAAGCGTGCCCTGGGAACCATAGTAGCGAAGCAGGTGGCGTTTGAGAACACCGCCCCAAGCCCGTTGTTCTGGGCACTGCATCTGGACGATCCCCCATCCGCGTTCGAGGCACTCTGCCACGACCGACGGTGTGGCGCCGCGCTCGCATGCCCCACCAAGGTAACGCGTATTTTGGTTCAGCAAGCAGTGGGATAGAAAGACAACCTTCTTGCTACGGTGGTCAGTGAGTTGTCGCTTCCAACGATCCGTATTTGCCATGTGAACGCGCGCCCCATGTGATGTTCGACGCCTAACGTTTGACGTGAGCGGCACACAACTGCGCCGCAGGCCTTGACGAAGCCCGCCAACGTGCCCCGCAGTTGTGTGTCCGCTCGACGGAAGGGTTAGCGCTCATCCTCGCCCCTGCGAACGAGTCTTCCTGCGGTCGAGCGCCACGTACGCTTGTGCTCGAGGAACTTGTGCAGTTCTGGAAACAGCATCAGCAGTGGTCCGATCTCGTCTTCTTTGAATCGAGTGCCCATATGGTCATCGTAGTTCTTGAGCCATCCGGCTGCCAGCCAGACCATGCGTATTGACGCTTCATCGAGCTCGTGAGCCGACGAGACCACAATTCGTCCGTTCCGCTCCGAGTTTGCCGAGGCGGCGGTCAAGAGCCAGCCCAGGGTATTAAGGACGGTGCGAGTGTTCATTGACTCCCTCCTATGCTCCAATCACAGGCCGGAAGTGCTTACGATACCCGGAGCAGTCCATTTGTGGCTCGAAGGTGTTTACGAAAGCCGGGGCGATTTCCTTGCACGGAGAATCTGAATCCACCATACTTTCGTGCCGAGGCAGGGGTCGCGGAGCTATGGGAGAAGACCAGATGAAAATAATAGGTGGAAGTGAAATGAAGATAAGAAGCATCGCCATTGCGGCGACGATTGCGGCCAGCTTGGCGTTACCGGTGGCGGCTCAGACGGTTGGCATCATCACATCACCGGCTGGAACCACGTCGCATTCCGCCGGTTCCGCGATCGCCAAGACACTCGGCGACGCTGGCGTTCGCGCGATCGTGCAAGCCCAAGCCACGACCGGCTTCGAGGAAGTGCTGGCCGGCGGGGCCGAGTTCAACTTGTCGAATTCCTTCGACTCCACCTACTTCGTGACCGGAACCGGTCAGTACAGCGGCAAGGGCGCGCAGCCAGGCCTGGTGCAAGTGGGCGTGCTGATGCCGTACCGCGTCGCCATCCATGTGCGCGCGAACTCGAACATCCGCACGATGGCTGACCTGAAAGGAAAGTCGATCCCGTCTGACTTCAAGGCGCAACCAGGCATCGCCCAGATCATTGCTGCGCACCTGGCCAATGCCGGGCTGACATATGACGATGTCAAGCAAGTGCCCGCACCGAACGTCGCCCGCGCGGCCGAAGACTTCGTAGCCGGCAAGGTAGACGTGCTGTTCTTCGCAATCGGGACGGGCGCCGTGAAGCAGGCGGCGGCCAGCGTCGGCGGGCTGCGCGTTCTGCCCCTTGACGTCACGCCCAAAGCGGTGGCTCGGATGCAAGAGGCCCTGCCGGGCTCATACCTGCTGAACGTCAAGGCGCAACCCAACCTGGAGGGCATCGACGGCGCAGCGGATCTGGTCGCCTTCGACATGGTCATGAACACACGCAGTGATGTCAGCGACACTGTCGTCTACAAAGTGGCCAAAGCGCTCCACGAAAACAAGAAAGCGCTCGCCGCGAGCTTCCCCGCGTTCAACCAATTTGATCCAGCCAGGATGGCGACCCCGGTCAAGGGAATGAAGATGCATCCGGGCGCAAAGCGCTACTACGAAGAGGTCGGCCTGGTGAAGTGAGCCGATCCGTGGGGATATCAGCGCGGCGGGCTCAACAGGCGCGCCGCGTTCCCACCCAGGATGGCCTGCCGATCAGCAGGAGACAGTTTGGTCTGGTCCAGAAATCCGACCGGGTCCGGATCGCCCACCGGGTAGTCCGACCCCAGCAGGATTCGGTCAGCCCCCACCTTGTCTACAAGGCGTTCCAGCGTTGTCGGGTCGTAGAGGCAGGTGTCGTAATACAGCATCCGAAGGTAGTCTGCCGGCGGCTTGCTCATGTTGACCCGCGTGGCGGGCTTTTCGATGTAGTTCCGGTCGACTCGGCCGGTATTAAACGGCATGTATCCGCCGCCGTGCGAGACGCAGATACGCAGATCGGGGAAGGTATCGAGGATCCCTTCGTAGAACAGGGAGGCGATGGCGAAGGTCTCTTCCATACACTGGCCAAGGCTGTTCCACATCATATAGCGGGCGAAACGCGCATCATGGTTGCCTGCCGGGTGAATGTAGACCAGCGCCTTGTTGGCTTCGGCCGCCGACCAGAACGGGCGCAGGGCCGCATCGCCAAGCTCGCGTTCCCGCGCACGGCTCGAGATCGTCACTCCTGTCAGACCCAGCTCGTTGGTGCAGCGGACCAGTTCCTCGGCCGCAAGCTCGGGTGCGTGAAGCGGGACCATGCCCAAGCCGAGGAAACGGTCCGGCGCGGTCTGCACTCCGGCGGCCACGGCGTCGTTGGTTGCGCGGCACAAAGCCAATGCCGCCTCAGGATCTGCGAAATCGGTGTTTTGGTGCACAAGACTGGGGCTGAGGACCTGCATGTCCACGCCCATCTTATCCATCGCCGCCAGTCGCTCGCTATAGTCGGACATCGCCGACAAGACCTTCTTGCCGCGCGTTACCATTGCCTCCCGCACCTCGCTGGACGCTCCGGGTGGCATGCGGTTGAAGATGCTGTGCGGCGCGGTCTCGGCATAGACCTCGGGCACGAGAACATGAGCATGAATGTCGACGATCTTATCCACGGCACCACCCTTCGCAATTTCAAAAGCGCCGAGAGTAGCAGGAATCGGCGGCTACTGACGAGTTAACTCATGACCCATCTGATCCGCTCCATGGCGTTCCTGCTGACATGTCTCGTCGTGGGCGTCGCCGCTGACCTGTTCCGCAGTGCCGGGCTGGTTCTCTATGCCGAGCAATACGTTGCCATCCTGATCGCCGTCGCGCTTCCGCTGGTATTCCTGTCAGTGCCCGCCGGACGCGGACGGACGAGGGTCGGGCCCGTGCCCTGGCCGGATCGGGTGCTGGCGGCGATCGGCTTCGCCATCTCAGTCTATGCGGTGATCCAGTTTCCGGATCTCTCCGTCAGTGCGGCGAGCCGCAGTGCGCAGGGACTGGTGGTCGCCGTGCTGTTCCTGGTGCTGTTCCTGGAAGGCCTGCGGCGGACGGCAGGGCCGGCGCTCGCGATCATCACAGCAGCCTTCTTCGTTGCTGCGCTAGTCGGGGCGAGCCTGCCGGGAGAGTTCGCCGCGCGCTCCATCCCGCTGGAACGTCTTGCCTGGTTCTCGATCTGGGATTCCTCTGCTGCATTCGGACTGCCGCTGAAGATCATCTCGAGTGTCGTCGTCGTCTTCGTCCTGTTCGGCCAGGTACTGATGAAATCGGGCGGGTCCGAGTTCTTTACCAAGATATCCACTGCGCTGATGGGTCACCGCCGCGGCGGGTCAGCGAAGATCGCGATTGTTGGCTCGTCTCTTTTCGGCATGATCTCTGGCAGCGCCGTGGCAAATGTCCTGACGGTGGGCGTGGTCACCATTCCAATGATGAAGCGCGCAGGTTTCAAATCCCATGAGGCCGCCGCTATTGAGGCGTCGGCTTCCACCGGCGGACAGCTCACGCCGCCGGTCATGGGCGCGGCTGCGTTCATCATGGCTGAATTTCTTCAGGTGCCTTACCTGGATGTCGCACTCGCTGCGGCCATTCCGGCAGCCCTGTTCTATGTCGCGCTGTTCGTCCAGGTCGACCTAAAGGCCAACAAGCTGAAGATGCCGGTTACCCCGCGCGTCGATGGGCAGGCCATGCGCGGCGCGCTCGCCGCCGGATGGATGTTCCCGGTGCCTTTCGCTGTACTTATCTGGCTCCTTTTCGTCCGCGGTGCCCAGCCCGAGGTCGCCGGTCTGGCAGCCACGGCGGTCGCGCTTGTGCTTGCCATTCTCGTGCCTTTCGAGGGGAGGCGTGTCGGCCTGCGCGACATTCGCGACATGGCCATCGACACCGGACTGTCCGTGCTGGACCTGTTCATGATCGGCGCGGCGGCGGGGATCATCATCGGCACGCTGAACTATTCGGGCATCGGGTTCAGCCTGACACTGCTGATGCTTAAAACGGCGGGGAACAGCCTCTTTCTGCTGCTTGTCATCGCGGGGGTGGCGAGCATCGTTCTGGGCATGGGGATGCCAACGGTTGGCGTCTACATCCTGTTGGCAACGCTCATCGCGCCCGCACTCATTGAGATGGGGATCCAGCCGATGGCCGCGCACATGTTCATCATGTACTACGGCTGCCTCTCCATGGTGACACCTCCGGTGGCGATCGCTGCCTTCGCCGCTGCCAATATTGCCGAGGCCAATCCGATGCGAACGGGGTTTGAGGCGATGCGTTTCGGATGGACGGTGTTTCTACTGCCGTTCCTCTTTGTGTTCTCCGGTACGCTGCTGATGCAGGGGGCACCCATCGCGATCGCGATCGATGTCGCCGCCGCTGTTGCGGGTGTATGGTTCCTCTCAGCCGCGTTCGTGGGTTACGGCCTGGTTCCGCTCCGCTTCCTGGATGCCCTGCTGCATGCTCTGGCCGGTCTGCTCCTGATTCTGCCGGTCAACGTGTGGGCAGGAGCGCACTGGTTCAACCTGGCGGGTTTGTCGCTTGCGACTGTCCTCATCCTGCGGTCCCGAGCCGCGAGGGCGCGCGCCGGCCTGGAGATCCCATCGCCTTGAAATCGGCCGCGAGGGAGCAGCGCTACTAATTCCGGGGATCACATCGGGGGGACAAGGCAGGGTGAAGGGGCAGAGTTGAGTAAATCTGTTTGCGCCCAAGCTTTCGTGGACGTGCGGAGAGGAAAATGGCTAGCCGGCTGATGCTCACAAGGCGTGCCCGTCCTACTTGTGTAGACCATGTGTAGAAGCGAAGGCACAAAAGAAGAAGCCGGTTAGTCACCACAACGTCGCTAACCGGCTATGTCCTTGGCTCCCCGACCAGAGCTCGAACCGGGGACCTGCGGATCAACAGTCAGGGCGCAAGACTGTCGCACGATATCAACGTTCGGCGTCATCACTGCCACAAAGGCGCTGTCTGCAGGCTCACTTTGCCATGTCGCTTGTGAGGGAAACCCGGCTCTTTGATAATGAACTCCCGTTTCGCGTCGCTCGGCTGGGTTGGACGGCGACTCACTTCATACTTTCACCAGGAGAATCATATGGCCAAGTACCTGCTCCGTATCAACTACACTGCCGACGGCGCGAAGGGCCTCATCAAGGACGGTGGCTCAATGCGTCGGTCAGTAGCGCAGAAGGCGGCTGAATCCGTTGGGGGGCGGGTTGAGTCATTCTATTTTGCATTTGGCGACACGGATGCGTTTGTGGTCGCCGAACTACCTGACAACGCGAGCGCATCCGCGATCGCCCTGACGGTAAGCGCTGGTGGCGGCGCCTCCGTGCAAACAACTGTGCTGATGACGCCCGAAGAAGTAGACGCAGCAGCCCGCAAGTCGCCGATGTACGTTGCGCCGGGTCACTGAGCCGGGAACTGCGCCGCAGCATCATTCGTGAGCAATACAGCGCGTGAATTTGGCGCCAGCCGGCGGCACCCCAATGCAGCATGTTGGTCGCCGATACACAGGAACCCCGCTTCGGCGGGGTTTCTTATGCCCTAATCCCGCAGCGACTCCACCGGCGCATCACCAGTTCATCCCACCGCCAACCAGCATCAACCGTTAGGGTTCTGCAAAACAAAACAGGCCGGCAGCTTTCGTCACCAGCCTGTCGCCTGGTAACTCGACAAGACGACGCGAACCACCCCTGAGTGACCAGGCCTGCGCCGACGGGGATGTCGCGGACGCGAAATCCTGAACTGAACCTCATGCCTGGGAGCAAGCTCCCATGTGAACCCCTAGTATGCGGGTGTACAAGTAACTAAGTCCCGCATAAGCGAACATTAAGCTACGGAGAGATAAGTTTGTGGCCGATGATCGCGAATGTGGGCAGAGAGGGGGAAATCATGATGAAACACAAACAGATTGCACTTTTAGTCACGACCGCATTGATGGCGGGAGTTTGCGGCGTTTCTGGTGCCGCCGAAATGATGCCGCGGAG
>JACZJQ010000006.1 GCA_014860455.1 Bryobacteraceae bacterium
ACCGGGGGGTCTGATATATTAGATATCTCGAGGCTGGCAGTTGTCCGGGCTCGATTACCAGGAAAACCCCATGAAATACGGACTGAACATTCCCGCGACCGCCGCGCTGGACTTCGTGTCGCTCGGCGCTTTGATTCACCGCCTCGATCCCGGCATCATCCCGTTCCGGAAGGCAACCGAGTGCGCCATCCACGTTTCGGGCGGCGAGTTTAATTGCGCCGCCAACCTGGCCGACTGTTTCGGCCTGAAGACGGGCATCGCGACGGCGATGGTGAAATACCCGATTGGCGACCTGATCGCCGAGCGCGTGAAGGCGATGGGCGTGAGGCCGTTCTATAAGTACTTCGAGCACGACGGCGTGCGCGGCCCAAACATGGCCACCGTTTACAGCGACCGCGGGCAGGGCGTGCGCGCGCCAGTGGTATTCTACAACCGGTCGAATGAGGCCGGCGGACTGCTGAGGCCCGGCGACTTCAACTGGGGCGAGATCTTCGCGGGCGGCGTGCGGTGGTTCCATTCCGGCGGCATTTTCGCGGCGCTGTCGCCGACGACGCCGGGAGTGATCATCGAAGGCATGAAGGCGGCCAAGGCGGCCGGGGCGATCGTCTCATTCGACCTGAACTTCCGGGCGAAGCTGTGGAAGATTTCCGGCGGCGGCGACAAGGCCGTGGAGACGATGAACCGGATTGTCGAAAACGTCGATGTGCTGGTGGGCAACGAAGAGGACTTGCAGCTTGGATTGGGGTTGCAGGGTCCGGATGCGCACGCGAAGTCGAAGCTGGATCCGACGGTGTTTTTCGGCATGATCGACGCGGTGGTGAAGCGGTTCCCGCAGGTGAAGGTGGTGGCGACGACGCTGCGCGAAGTCCACTCGACCAACCACCATAGCTGGAGCGCGGTGGCCTGGATCGACGGCCAGACGTATGCGGCTCCGACAGCCGAACTCGACGTGATCGACCGCATCGGCGGCGGTGACGGATTTGCGTCGGGCTTCTTCTACGGGCTGCTTTCCGGGGCCGAGCCGGTGGAAGCGGTAAAACTCGGCTGGGCGCATGGGGCGCTGCTGACGACATTCCCCGGCGACACGACGATGGCGACGGTGGACCAGGTGAAACAGTTCGCCAAGGGCGGGTCGGCGCGCGTACAGCGGTAAACCGGCAGCTTTGAAGACAGACAAGAGGGCAGTCCCCGAGGGGGCTGCCTCTTTCTGCTTCTGGGGGACGGCGACTTGCGTGAAGTATCTTTCAAAGTACTTTACAACGACAAGTACATCACATAGACTGATCCCATGGTCAAACATCTGATTGCGATTCTGGCGATTTACGTGTGCGCCGCGATGGCGTGGTTTGTTTTGGGCGGGACGCTGTTCAACAGGACGGCGATGCAGGACGGGCGGCTGCGGGGGAAGGTGGCGTCGATGTGGGGCGGCGAGCAGGCCCAGCGGGCGCCGTGGGCGTGCCTGAAGACGCCGGGCGAGGAGGCGGGCAAGTTCAAGACAGCGGCGATTGCACTGGTGCAGACGCGGGCCGAGGCGCGGCTGGAACTGGACCGGAGGCGGAAGGGGTTGCTTTGGTACAACACGTTCGGGGTGCGGTTCGGCGGGACGTATGTGTTCGAAAACAACAGGAAGGAGGCGGGACGGGTGGAGTTGCGGTTCCCGTTGCCGGCGGAGAAGGCGGTGTATGACGACATTGTGTTCCTGGTGAACGGCGCGCAGGTGGAGTATGGCAACAGCGGGGGGAGGCTGACGGCGGAGATGGACGCGCAGCCGGGCGAGCGGATCACACTGCATGCGGGGTACAGGTCGCAGGGGATGGACCGCTGGTCGTATAAGTTTGGCGGGGGCGTGGAGCAGGTGAGGGATTTTGTGTTGAAGGCGCACACGAGTTTCAGCGATGTCGATTTCGCGGACAACACGCTGCCGCCGTCGGCGAAGCAGCAGCGCGACGGGGGGTGGGATCTGGAGTGGCGGTACAGGAATCTGCTGACCGGGTCGAACATCGCAGTTGCGATGCCGGAGGCTTTGCAGCCGGGTCCGCTGGCTGCGGAGATCAGTTTCTTCGCGCCGGTGTCGCTGTTGTTCTTCTTCTTCGTGATGCTGCTGTTCACGGCGATGAAGGGAATCGAGTTGCATGCGGTGAACTACTTCTTCCTGGCGGCGGCGTTTTTCTCGTTCCACCTGCTGCTGGCGTATCTGGTGGATCACGTTTCGCTGGCGGCGGCGTTTGTGATTTGTTCGATGGTGTCGGTGTTTCTGGTGATCTCGTACCTGCGGCTGGTGGTGGGGATGAGGTTTGCGGCGGTGGAGGCGGGGCTGGCGCAGTTGGTGTACCTGGTGCTGTTTTCGGCGGCATTTTTCCTGAAAGGGTTCACGGGGCTGACGGTGACGGTGGGCGCGATTGCGACGCTGTTCGTCGCGATGCAGATGACGGGGCGGATCCGGTGGGCGGAGCGATTCGACTACCGCATGACGCCGGGGCGGTAGTAGCCGGTGCGCCAGAGGATGTCGAGCAGCGAGGCGAAGTTCATGAGACCGGCCCATTTGAGGTCGATGGTTTCGCCCGAGGTGAGGCGGAGTTGGAGGCCGAGCCGCTCAGCGCCGTCGTCAATGGGGGTGACCGAGGCGATCTCACCGAAAGCAATGTCGCGGTTGCCGGTGAGACGGGAGAGGCGGAGGCCGGTATCGGCGACTGTTATGCCGAAGGCGGCGCGGCGGGCGTTGCTCATCATGAGAAGGGCGACGAAGGCGGAGACGAGCCAACTGATGCCGGCGCCGCCGAAGATATCGTCGACGGCATCCGTGTTTGAATCGTGGACGAAGAGGGGCAGGGCGAAGAAAAACGCTGCGATGGTTGCGCCGGCGAGGTCGAGGGCGGTGATGGGGATGGGGTCGTGGCGGACCGAGGACCGTCTGGCGGCGCGGGGGAGGAGGAAATAGACGGCGAGGGCGGCGAGGAGCCAGATCCAGGCTTGTCCACGTTGGGGATAGAGGAGCCAGGCGGGGGCGGCGGAATCGCGGGGTTCGGGGTGGTACCGGAATTCGAGGTCGCGGCCGGCGACGGTGGAGTAGGAGTTGAGCCAGGAGGCGCCGCCGTAGATTTTCTTGATGCCGGGGAGGAAGAGGTCGATGGGAGGCTCTTCAGGGAGGAAGAAGACCTGTTCCTTGGCGGTGCGGGGGGCGGCGGGGCCCTGGCCTTTGAGTGCGGCATCGATGGAGTCGACCCAGGGGGCGAGGTCGCGTGCCGGTGGATCGATGAAGCGGGACGAAAGGGTGCGTTTGCGGAACTCGGCGATGCCGCCGGGGTCGGTGGTCTTGCGGATGAGTTCGCGGCCGTGTTCGATGGCGCCCATGAAGGCGTATTTGCGTTCGCCGTATTTGCGGGCGTATTCCATGGCGAAGTCGGGGCGGCGGACGCTGATGAGGGTGACGGGGGAATCCCACCAAAGCCATGCGGCGGCGCAGGCGCCGGCGAGCAGGATGAGGCGGCGGAGGAGTTCGATCATTGGGCGCCCCGCTGAGAGGCTGAGATGAGCAGGCTGAGCATCAGGCCGAGGATCTGGATGGCGGCCTTGGTGGCCTTTCGTTTGAGGGTATCGGCGATGGCAGGGTAGTTTTCGGGGGTGCAGTTGAGGCGGATGACGACGCGCCAACTGTTCATGACGGAGATGGTGCAGAGGGCGGGGTAGAACTTGAGTTTGCGGATTTCGTCCCATTCGACAATGCCCTGTTCCTGGGACTGGGCGAGGAGTCCGGCGCCTGCGACACCGGGTTTGGCGGCGAGGATGCCGGCGACGACGGCGGCGCGGTTGGCCCATTTGCTGCGGGACATCAGGGAGGACCAGCCGACGCCGTTACGGTCGACGGTGAAGCCAGTACGGTAGCGGTTGCCGAAAAACAGCAGCATGATGGCGAGGAACATGACGGCGAAGCCGGCCAGGACGTAGGCGAACATGCGCATGAGTTGGAAGTAGGATTCGAGGAAGTCGTGGCCGGGGCCGAAGGCGGCGAGCATGACGAACATGAGGATGGCGATGATGAGACCGGTCCAGAAGAGGAGTTTGACGAGGTCGTACAGCATGAAGCGGTTGTCGAGCATGGGGATGGAGATCATCCACTGATGCTCGGGGGAGGGGTCGGGGAAGCCTGCGCCGCATTGTCCGCAGAACTGGGACTGGGCGGAGCTAACGGCGCCGCATTCGGGGCAAGTCTGGCCGCCTAGGCCGGAAGAGACATTCATGGCAGGTGGACTCTCCGGTGGTGTTTCAAGACATCATGGACTATAACAGAGTTTCGGGCCGCTAATGAGCGTAATGGAGAGTTCAGCGCCGGAGGAAACCGGAGAGGCGGACGGGTCCAGGACGGGCGGCGAGATGATAGGTCGGGCCCGGGCAGTAAGGCAGGAAACGCCGGGCCGAGAGGAGAAAACGAATGAACCCCTTCTGCATACAGTGCGGAGCGCCGATGCAGCCCGGCGTGAGATTTTGCGGGACCTGCGGGCGGCCGTATGACGTGGCTCCGCCACAGGCGATGGCGCCTGCGCCGCCACAGCCGATGGCAGCGCCGCCGATGGCACAGCCACAGTATGGAGCGGCGCCTGGGAATTTCGCGCCGGCGGCGGGGATGGGGGGCACGGCGTTTGAGATCCTGCAGCGGGACCCGTACCGGATGGCAAAGATCAGGCTGCAAAACAGCGCGGTGACGATCGAGGCCGGGCAGTTGCACTACATGAACGGGCAGATCCAGATGACGGCTGAGGGGCCGTCGCTGGGCGGGCTGGCGAAGTCGTTTTTGACGAAAGAGAAGGCGGTGAGGCCGGTCTATAGCGGGACTGGAGAGATCTTCCTGGAGCCGACGTTTGGGGAGCTGAACATCATGGAGTTGAGGCCGGGCGAGGCGTGGGTGCTGGATAAGGGCGCGTATGTGGCGTCGGACCAGGGCATTGCGATCGACATGCAGACCAACCCGGCGTTTCGGGGGATGTTCGGCGGCGAGGGCTGGTTTCAGACGCAGGTGTCGGGCCAGGGCAAGGTGATTTACTGGTCGCCGGGTCCGGTGGAGCGGATCGAGATTCAGGGGCAGACGCTGACGGTGGATGGGTCGTTCGCAGTGGCGAGGACGGCGTCGCTCGAGTACAGGGTGGAGAAGGCGACCAAGGGGTTGTTCAAGAGCTGGATGTCGGGCGAGGGGCTGGTGAGCACGTTCCGGGGCTACGGGGCGGTGATGCTGGCGCCGGTGCCGAACCTGTATACGACGGTGATCAACCAGTTTGGCGGGCTGCACGCGGCCATCCGGTCGATCAGCCGGTCGTAGGTTTTGAGAATGGCGCGGCCGGGGAAGAGATGGGTGAGATGGGTACAGTTCGCCGCGGGCCTGACGGTGGTGCTGGCGCTGGCGTGGACGGCGGGGCCGGTGTTCAGCGGGCTGAAGCGGTCGAAGCTGGCCCCGGGCTGGCTGCTGGTGAGGCCGCCACATGAGATTTCGGCGCTGATCCTCGTGGCGGGCACGGGCGGCGAGACGGTGTGGGCCGGGGGCCGTGACGGGCTGGTGAGGCTGGATCCGGCCACAGGAGAGAAACTGGCGCTGCCGGAGGGAGGGCGCTCGTATGGTCGTGTGAGGGCGCTGCTGGAGGTGGAGCCAGGGCGGGTGGTGGTGGCGCATGGGGACGGGATCGATGAATGCACGGGTGAGACGTGCCGGTTGATTCCGTCCGCGAAGGGCGGATGGATGGCGCTGCTGAAGCGGCTGGACGGGACGCTGCTGGCGTCGGGAGAGGCGGGGCTGGCGCGATTCGAGGGCATGGATTTCCGGCTGACAGATAGCGCGGCGAAGCTTGGATTGAAAGATCCGGACGTGCTGTATGAAGACAGCAGCGGGCGGCTTTGGGTGGGCTCGTCGGACCCGGCGTATGGGGGACTGCTTGAGGGCGCGCCTGGGGGCGTATGGCGGAAGGTGCACACCACCAATGGGAGGTTTCCGCATCCGTCGGTGTCAATGGTGCTGGAGGAGCCGGACGGGGCATTGTGGTTTTCAACAGGATTCGGGCGTGAGGGGGGCGCTGTGCGGTGGTTCAAAGGTGAGTGGACGACATGGACGAAGGCTGAAGGGTTGGCAGGCGAGAAGGCGAGAACGCTGTATCTGGACCGGGCAGGCAGGCTTTGGATCGGGTCGGAGTATGACGGGATTGTGTATCGCACAGACCGGGGGTTCACGAGATTGACGCCCGATGACGGGCTGGCCGGGTGGGAGGTGAAGGCGATGGCCGAAGACGCGCAGGGCAATTACTGGATGGGTACCGAGGACGGCATCACGAGCATGCCTGCGATCCCGGCCGCGGTGAAGGAGGAACGCCAATGACGTTTGAAGAAGCATCGGCGCGATTCGCGCAACTTGAGGCGATCTACAGGGGCGGGCAGATGGCGCATCCGCAGTTTGTGGCGGCGGCGGGGGAGTTGAGAGTGCAGGATGCGGCGGGGGCGTGGTGGCAGATCGATCCGCAGACGCGGGCGTGGCTGAAATGGGACGGCGCGGCGTGGGTGAATCCGGCGCAGGCCCAGGTGCAGTTCCGTGCCCCGCAGGCGTATCCGCAGCAACCGCAGCAGTACGCGCAGACGAGGCCGCAGGGGCCGGGATACGGGCAGCCGGGTGCTCCGGTGGCGGTGCAGCCTCAGCAGGCCGCGGCGGCGGGATCGGGGGCGTGGGACGGGATTGTGTCGGTGATGCCGGGGTTGGCGGTGGACGCCATCCAGAGGTGGCCGATGTACAAGCAGAATCCGCAGATGGCGGTAGGGGTGGTGGCGCCGGCGTTGATCTCGGGGCTATTGGTGCCGATGGTGCCGAAGATCGGGCGGGCGATTCCGATGATGGTGGTGCTGGGGTGTCTGGGATGGTTGTGCTGGCCGGTGATCAGCGGGTGGGCGGAGATTTCGAAAGAGAGTAAGGGCGTGCAGAACCAGATGGGGCGGGGGCTGGTGGGGATGTCGCTGGTGTATCTGATTCCGCGGATCTGGCGGATGAAGAGCTAACTCAAGCGCGCACCGCAGAAGCCGCAGAAGCCGGCGCCGGCGGGGAGAGCGGCGTGGCAGGCGGGGCATTTTGGAGCGGTTTTATCCTGGGCCTCGGCGAGGGTATCCCAGAATAGGGGGTCGTCAGGGACGGTTTTTTCCGCGTCACGAAGAAGGTAGAGGGCTTCCTGGTCGCGGCCGAGGAACATGAGCGCTTGGGCGCAGAGCATCCAGGCGCGCCACCACTGCCGGATATCGGCCGTGGCGATGATGATCCGGTACTCGGCGATGGCTTCGTCGCGGCGCTCGAGTGCATGGAGGGCGACGGCATAACTCATGCGGACGGCGAGGTTGGACGAGTCGAACCAGAGTGAGAGGCGGAAGTAGTCGAGGGCGCGTTCGCGGCAGTTGTCGATGGTGGTATCGACGGCGGCGCAGAGCGCCAGGTAAGCACCGGCTTCGCGGTAGCGTTCGACGCGGCCCGGAAATTCGTCGAGGTACTCGTCAAGTTCGTCGACGAGGACGGGGACGGGGAACATCTCGAGGCGAAGTTTCTCGAAATCGTCCATGCGATCTTTGCGGATGGGGAAAGGGTAGTCGCAGCCGGCGAAGCCCTCCACGGCGCCGTCAGGAATGTCGATGAAGACCCATTCGTTCATTGCGGTTACCGTCATCGTCAGGGCCTGAATTTGTCGAGCATTTCGACGAACTTGCCCATGTCGTGGGCCGCCTGCTGGGGCGAGTCGTAGCCGAGGTTCTTGATGCGGGCCTCGGCCTCGGCGGGTGAGATTTCGCCCTTGGTGACCTTGGCCATCTCTTTCATGGCGGAGTCGAGGTTCTTGGGGACGTTGACTTCGACGCCCTGGCTCTTCAACGCGTCGACGCGCTGCAGGGCCTGGTTGTTCCACTGTTTGGTGGTCTGGCGCATGCCTTCGGCACGGCAGCCTTCGGCGCCGACAGGGTCGGTTTTTTGCATGTGGTCGGCCTTTTCATACCATTCGTTGGCCTTGTATTCCATGACGCCGGAGATCTGGCCGGGGTCGGTGAACTTGTCGCCGGGCTTGCCGAGGGCGGTTTTCAGATCCTTGTTGCAGTTGCCGTAGGAGTCGTTCGAAGTGCGGTCGGTGCAGGTCTGGTCGTGCTGCTTTGAGAAGTCGGAGGCATCCTTAGGGTTGATGGAGCCTCGCTTGTCGGGCGGGACGCCGTTGGCTTCGCCATAGAAGTGTTTGCTGTAGGTGGATTCGAGGTCCTTGGCGGGGACGTCGACCCAGCGTTCCTCACCGGCTTGCACTTTATGGAAGCCGCCTGGGGCATTGGGATCGCGGACGAGCTCGCCCTCGCGGGCGCGGCGCTGGGCGGTGATGTCGCGGTCGTAGGAAGTGGACTCTCCGGCGGTGGATTTTTTCGGATTGGTGGCGTTGAAGATGCGGACGTTGTCCTTGCCGTACTGGCCTTCAAGGTCCTTGACCACCTGGGTATCGACCTTGGTGTAGACATCCTTCAGAGCCTTGTTCACCTGCTGGCGCTGGTAGCCGGCGCCGGGGTCGCGGTTGAGTTCCATCATGGCGTTCTTGTCTTTCAGGAACCCAAGCGCCTCCTGCTTCACTTTCTCCGGGTCGCGGCTCTTAATCGCGTCGGTGAGGTCCTTGACCTTCTGTTTGCCCTGCTGTTTGCCTTTCTCCCAGTTAGCATCGCGTTCGGTCTTGGATGGTTTTTCGATCTTCTCCGGCTTCTTCTCCGGGGGCTTGTCGGGTTTCTTCGACGGATCGTCGGGCTTTTTGACAGGGCCGTCGCCGGGTTTCACGACCTTTGGCGGACTGTCCGTGCCGGGCGGTTTGAGGGGAGGCACGACTCCGCTTTCAGACCCTTCGGGCTGTTTCGGCGGCGCGTCGGGGTCTTTGGGCGGACCGTCGGGTTGTTTCGGCGGAGCGTCGGGGTCCTTGGGCGGACCGTCAGGCTGTTTCGGCGGAGCGTCGGGTTGTTTCGGCGGAACGTCGGGGTCTTTGGGCGGACCGTCGGTTGGTTTGACGCCGGGAGCATCGCCGCCGTCGCCGGTGGGTTTCACGATCTCGACATCGCCGCCCTTGCCGGTGTACTTGATGCCGTGTTTGCCGAGCGACTTGGCTGTCTCCTGGCCGAGCCAGGACGAGAACTTCTCCATGGCCAGATCCTGGGCGGTGTCCTTGGCGGCCTGGTAGAAATCGATCTCCTTCTGGCGGTAGAGCTTGAGCACGAACGTCATGGCGACGTAGTAAGCCCAGGCCTTGTAGCGGTTGCCGCCGAGAGCCTTCTCAAAGGTGTCGACGTCGATGACCTGGCCTTCGGCGATGAAGTAGAGCGAATCGAGGTTCTGAGACGCCCAGGACATGATGTCCTGGCCGGACTCGTAAGCCTGGACAGCCGAGATCAGGGCGCCCTTCATGAAGCCGGCGCCCATGGCGCCGTAGGGTCCTAGGAACGCAGCCGCGGCCGCATTGAAAGCGATGTCGCCGGCGGCTTCGGCGTATTCGAGGACCGTAACGATGCGGTCGGCCCACTTCTCCATCTCCTTGTAGGCTTCGTCGCCTTCGGCAAGGATGTAGTTGACGGCGATGGACCAGATTTTGCGGCGGAGTTTGGCGAGGCCCTTGGGACCGAGTTTGTCCTTCTTCTCGTCGACCAGCGTGTAGAGCTTCTGCTGGAACTGGGCCGGAATGTATTTGCGGATGACCTCGCGGCAGCGCTCGTATTCGAGTTCCTTGGCTTCGGTTTCCTGTTCGAGGGTCATGACCTCGAGAGTGACGGGGAGTTTGCGGGTGTACTCCTCGCCGGTGAGGCCGGGGACCGAGACGGTGTAGTTGAGCGTCATGCGGTCTTCGCCTGGGAGTTCCTTTTCGGCCTTGTAGAAATAGTCGGCGGTGAGGGGAGTGCTTGAGTAGACGATTTTGCAGTCGTGGATAAGGCCGCAGTAGGCGACGACGTTGGCTTCGTGGGTCTTAGGCTCGTGGCCGAATTCGAACTCGAGGTTTTCGAGATAGCTCTTGTCGGAGACGAGTTGTTTGGATTCGGCGTCGTAGGCGATCAACTGGAAGGTGAAGGACTTTTCAACGGCCTTGCCGTCGGCCTTGACGTGGAGGGTGCCGTCCTGGTCGAGGCCCTTGGTGATAACGAGGCCTTCGGTGGCCAGCGAGACGCGGATGCCACGCTTGATTTCGACGCCGGTGACGTCGTCGGTGGCGATGACGGTGACCCAGGAGTATTTAACGCCGGCGCCGCTTTCCTTGGCGCCTGAGTCGGAGATGGTGACGGTGGCGACGGCGGGGCCTTCCTGGCTGCAGGAGTGCGCGCAGATGGCGTCGTCGCCTTCCTCGAACTTGGTGGTGATGGTCCAGGAGTTGGGGCCGGGGGCGGTGATCCAGGCGCGGACATCGAAGCTGTCGCCGGAGCCGCCGAGGATGGAGACGACGTCGGGCTTGACCTCGACCTCGGGCTTGCCGGCGATTTTGACGGCAAAGGCGGTTTGCATGGCCTGGCCGTTGAACGAGGTGGAGATGGTGACGGTTTCCGATTCCGGGCGGTTGGAGCACATGGGCTCGCCGGAGGGATCAGAGGCGGCGATGTTGACGGCCATGAAGCCTTCGCCCATGGGGGTGGGCGGGTCGCTCAAATCGAGCCACTGGCCGGCGGTGAACTTCATGTTGTCCTGCGTCTCTTGGAGGAGTTGCTGGGCGACGTCGGGAGAGAAGGCGGCGGGGTCGAATTTGACGCGGGCGTTGAGGGTGAGGACCTGGCTGGAATCGGGGACGAGTTCAGCGGGGTCGGCGGGTTCGGTTTTGAGTTCCCATTCGCCGGCGGCGACGGTGAGCGTGATGGGGACTTCGGCCGAGAGGGTCTGGCCCTCGACCGAGGCGGTGGCGACAATGGAGGCCGAGCCGGGGGCGGTGGCGCCGGCTGGGGCAAGGGCGGTGAACTGGGCGGCTTTCATGGAGCCGGAGTAGTCGGAGCCGCCTGATCTGAGCCAGTCCCAGTTGGTGCCGCCGGGGCTGAAGCCGATGCCGCCGGTCATGCCGGAGCAGTCGATTTTGGGATCGGTGCATCGGACTTCGCCGTAGATCCAGAGCGAATCGTTGCCATCGGCGGAGAGGGAAGATCTGCCGCCCTCGGTGCGGATGTCGAAATAGTACTGGCGCGGGGGCACACCCTCGCCGCCCTTGCCTTCGCCCTCCTGACTGGGAGGCGTGAGCAGGATGGTCTGGATGGCGGCGCCGTTGATGAGGATGGTGGCGATGACGCCGGCGCCGGTGCCGATGGTCTGGGCGAAACCGGGGGTGCGGAGGCAGTCTTCGGCGCGGGTCCAGTCGCGGGCGCAGTCGTCGGCGTAGAGGGTGAATCCGAACAGGCAGAGGTTGATGAGGATGAACTGGCCGAGAACGCTCCAGCAGTAGGCTTTGCGGAAGCGCTGGTTGCGGAGGACGCGCTGGATGCGGGCGAGCATTTAGATCTGCCCTCCGATGCGGCTGGTGGAAAGGCCGCCGGCGCCGCGCGGCGGTTGCCGGAGGATGACGTAGGAGACGATGGTGCTGATGAGGTAAGTCCGCAGCATGTAGGGGTAGTTTGAGCTGCCGGAGGCGTAGAGGAAGTTGGATACGAGCAGAGGGGTGGCGGCGCCGGCGCCGAGCATGACCATGCGGGGCATCTTTTCGCGGAAGGGCTGGAGGGGCTGGAGCCAGCCGTCGATTTTTTCGCGGAAGACGATGAGGAGGATGGGCAGCAGGACCATCGCGGCACAGGTTTTGTAGTCGGGTTTGACGTAGGGGTCGAGGCTGGAATACCAGTACCAGGCGCCGGCCATGGCGCTGCTGCCGGCGACGCTGAGGATGTCCCAGATGCGCTGGGACCAGGGCGTCTTCTGGGGCTGATCCTGAGCGGACGCGGATTGGGTGGCGTAAGGCGAGGGCTGTGAGTAGCCGTAGGCGACCGTGCCGGGCGGCGGCGCCGGGGGATAGGCTTGCTGGGACGCGGCGTAGGCCGGCGGCGGAGGCGGTGCGACGGGTGGGGGCTGATAGCCGTAGGTCTGGCCGGATTCCCAGGATGCGCCGTTCCAGCGGAGCCAGACGCCGGAGTCGGGATCGACCATCCAGGGCGTGCCCGTGGCGTCGGTGGCCTGGATCTGGGAGACGGCGGCGCGGAACTGGTCAGGATGGATGAGCCCGGCGTCGAGCTGACCGCGCCAGGCCTGGTAGCTGTATTGGGCTTCTTCGAGGGTCATGGTCAGAACCTCGAGAACGACGTTCCCAACATCCCGATGATTATCGGCATGAGCATCATGCTCAAGACCACGGAGGCGAGCGCGCCGACCAGGAGGAGACCGAAGGCCTTGCCCATGGTGGTGGGCGTCATGTCGCGGAGGGCGACGAGCGTGGTGGGCAGGCGCCAGAGACCGGCGAGCATACCGACGACGGGGATGAAGGTGAGCAGGGCGGGCGATTGGGCGTAGGCGAGACCGCGGAAGATTTCGCCGAAGGAGAGCTTGCGGCCGACGATGGCCTGGGAGCAGGCGCTCATGAGGCCGATGGCGACGAATGTGAGGGCGACGGAGATGGCGAGGGTGGCGAGGGTAATGGTGAGGCCGGCGGCGGTGGTCATGTAGGAGGAGCCAAAGATGATGGCGACCAGCGTGGGCACGGACATTGAGATGAGGATCGCGGTGAAGGCCTTGCCGTTGCCGTTCACATCGGCTGCGGCGGCGCGGGCGACCGAGCCGTCGAGCATAGCGGCGCGGATCATCATGGCCAGGACGATGCCGGTGCCCTGGGCGTTCTGCAGATTCAGCGCACCGAGGACGGCCCCGCTCTTGGCCGAGATCTGGGCGGCGATGTCGCCTTGAGGCTGGGCGCCGTAGGGCGGCTGCGCGCCGTACTGGGGTGCGCCATATTGTGGAGCGCCGTAGGGCGGAGGGGCTCCATAGAGGGG
>JACZJQ010000062.1 GCA_014860455.1 Bryobacteraceae bacterium
ACGAGATTCAGTCCCAGGCATGGGGAGGAGTTTGACCGGGTGAATTCACTGGCGGCCGATCGTGAGGGACGACTTTGGGTGGCGGCGATCGAGGGGTTGTTCAGGTCGGGCGTGGGAGCAGGGGGAGTGACGGAGTTCGAGCGGATGACACCGCCTGGGGCGAGGTGGAACGAGGCATATTTCCGGATGTCGGCTGGGCAGGACGGCTCGGTTTGGGTGACCAGCAGCGGGGGGCTGCTGAGGTGGACCGGCGGGGTATGGAGGAGGTTCGGCAAGTCAGACGGTCTGCTGGCGGAGGGGGTGACGCATGTGGCGGTGATGAGAGATGCGAGCGTATGGGTGGCATACCGGGATCCGCTGGGGGTGACGCGGTTGACCTTTGGGAAAGGCGACCGGGTGAGGGCGGCGCACTACCACGGGAATCTGACGTCGCGGAGCATTCTGATCCTGAGGACGGACCGGGCTGGGCGTTTGTGGGTGGGGGGCGATGACGGGCTGGATGTCTATGACGGCGAGCGGTGGGCGCGGTTCACGCAGGCCAGTGGACTGGTGGGGACGTCGTGCGCGGTGGACGCATTTCTGTCCGAGGCGGGCGGGGCGGTATGGATAGGGACGGCACGGGGCGTGACGCGGATCAAGGACCCGGCGGTCTCGCTGTACCCGCAGCGTAAGCCTTTGATGGCGGTGGTGACGCGGGTGGTGATGGGGGGAGGCGAGGTGGATCCGGCGTTAGCCGAAGGGGTGGATGTGGATTACAAGCACGCCAGCATGACGGTGGGCATGGGTGTGTTGACGTTCAGGGACCGCAAGCCGGTGCGGTTCCGGTACCGTCTCTTGGGCAGCCACGATTCGTGGGTGGAGACTACAGAGAGGGAGGCTCGATATCCGCGGCTGGCGCCGGGCCGCTACATCTTCGAGATGACGGCGTATGTGCCGGGCGTGCAGCCTGAGGGGCCGGTGACCAGGCTGGGGTTCCGGGTGTTGCCGCCGTTCTGGCAGAGCTGGTGGTTCACACTGCTGACGACGGTGGGCATGGGTGGGCTGGTGTGGGCAGTCTATGCGTGGCGGGTGAGGATATTGACAGAGCGGCGGCGGGATTTGGAACGGGCGGTGGAGGAGCGGACACGGGAGCTTCGCATTGAGAAAGCGCGAGCGGCGGAGGAATCGGAGAAAGCAAAGAAGGCGAACCAGTTCAAGAGCGACTTCCTGGCCCGGATGAGCCATGAGATCCGGACGCCGATCCACGGCGTGGTTGGCATGACGGATCTATTGCTTCTAGGCGAGTTAAAGACCGAGCAGAGGGAGATGGTGCGGGTGGTGCAGGATAGCGCGGGGGTGCTGATGCACCTGCTGAACGAGGTCTTGGACCTTTCAAAGGTGGAGGCGGGCAAGCTAAAACTCAACAGCGCGGTTTTCGAGATGCGTGCGGTGGTGGGAGCGGTATGCGAACTGATGCGGCCGGCGGCTGAGGGCAAGGGCGTTGAACTGACGATGGAGATGGCGGAACGACGGATGCGGTTGGTGGGCGACGGGCACAGGGTGCATCAGGTGGTGATGAACCTGGTGTCAAACGCGGTGAAGTTCACGGTGGCGGGTTCGGTGACTGTGAGGGTCCACTGGGTTGAGCCGCAGGGTGGCGAGGGCGTGCTGAGACTGGAGGTGAGCGATACGGGGGTGGGGATCGCACCGGAGCAGATCGACGACTTGTTCCTGCCGTTTACGCAACTGCACACCGGCGGGCGGGAGCAGAGCGGCGGGACGGGCCTGGGGTTGTCGATCACCAAGGCGCTGGTGGAGGCGATGTCCGGGGTGATCGAAGTGGAGAGTGGAACGGGCGCGGGGACCACGTTCCGAGTCGAGTTGCCGCTCACGCGGATACGCGAGGACGAGCGCGTCGAGACCAACGGGCAGGATGCGGGCGCCGGCGTGCCGGATGGAGACGGCGAGGCTGAACAGAAGGCGCGCCGGTTGCGGGTGCTGGTGGCAGAGGACAACGCGGTGAACCAGCGGATCATCGTGAGGATGTTGGAGGCGCTGGGACACGCAGTGCGGCTTGTCGACAACGGCGAAGAGGCTGTACGGGCGGTGGAGAGCGGCTATTACGAAGCGGTGCTGATGGATTACCGCATGCCGGTGATGGACGGGTTGGAGGCGACGCGGAGGATCAGGCAGACAGCGAAGGGAGCGGCATTGCCGATCATCGGGCTATCGGCGAACGTGTTTGAATCCGACCGGGCGGCGTGCAACGAGGCGGGCATGGACGGATTTCTGGGCAAGCCGCTGCATCTGGAGGATCTGCGGCGGTGTCTGGCCGAGGTGGCGGGCGCCCGCTGAGCAGCGCGGGGTTCAGAGAACAAGAGCGTTGAACAGGAGCTTGAGGGTGAGGTAGCTCTGGGCGCGGTATTGGGGGCGAAAGCCGAACAGGATGGCGCGGCCGCGCCCGATGGGGACTTCGATGAGAGCGGACTTGCCGGCGATATGTTTCTCGCCGAGCAGCCAGCCTGAGGCGAGGACGCCCGAGGGCTTGTAGCGGGCGATGGACCGGAGGCCGGCGGCGGGCTCGAAGGCGGGGCTGGATTCCATCCAAACGGTGAATTCGCGAGGTAGACCGAGCATGAGAGGCGAGGCCGCGTCGGCTTGAACGTTGAGCAGCGAACCGGGGCAATAGAAATCGCGGCTGGGGACGCCGGCGAGGATGTTGCGGGCCGGGATGCCCAGATGCTCGATGGCGTAATCAGACGAATCATTGAGAAAGACGAGCTTGCCGCCGGATTCGGCGAACTCCTTGAGGGCGGCGGCGCCTTCCGGGCCGAGGCCGCCGAGAAACTCGGCGGGCATGGAACCCTGGCGGTAGCCGTTGTGGATCATTTGAGGGGTCTGGTCAGGGAAGACAATGACATCGTAATTGTCGAGGAGGCGGCCCTGGCGGATGCGAGCGTTGGGGAGGCTTGAGTACTCCCAGGCGAAGTGTTCGAGGATCCAGCGGGTCCAGCCCTCGTCCATGCTGGGGACGAAGCTGCGGTAGAGGCCGACGCGGGGCTTCGGGAGAGGCTGGAAGCCGGGCTGAGAGCGGGCGATGGAGAAGGCGCCGGTGGAGGGGTGTCGGTAGACGGCGCGGCCGGATTTCCAGGCGGCGTTGACCTCACGCCAGGAGGTTGAATCCGAGGCAGGAAGGGAGCCCGATGAACTGGCCGCCGAGTTGAAAGCAAAGGCCTTTGCTGGCTCGGTGCGGGCGGCGAGTTCGGAGTTGATTTGATCGACTTCGACACCCAGGAGCAGCGGCAGCGTATGGGCGGTGACGTCATAGGGGCGCTTGGGCGGACCGCCGGGGTAGAGGCGGAGGTCGGGATAGTTCTGTTTCTCGAGAAGCGTCTTGGCGAAAGGCGAGAATGGCTGCGACATTCGGACGACGTAGGAGCCGGCCGGGTACTGCTTGCCCTGTGCGGTGAATTCCGTGGTGGCGCGTTCGATTTCCACGGCGCCGAAGGCGAGGGTTTCAAGCAGGTGCTTCGCCGCGCCTGGATCCGTCTGGACGGCGGGCAGCACGAAGGCTGAAGGCGACGTGCGCGAGGCGGCGCGGGCGAGCATGGTATGAAAGTTGCGGAGGAACGCCCCTCTGCGATCTGCGGCGACGGTGAGCAGGCTTTGCATCGCGACGAGCTGATCGTCGACGATGTCGCGCAGGCGCCAAGGGCCGCCCTGCCATGGTTCGATGTGGTTCCAGGTGCGCTCTCGGGCGCTGTAGCCCTGCGACGAGGTAGAGAGTTGGTCGGCCTTGATGTTGACGGGGGTGGCGATGCGGACGCTGGCCGATTCGGTGAGGATACGGATGCCGCCGTGGTAGCTCTGATAGTGTCGGGCGGGGGTCCAGAAGTCGTACATGGCGTTGACAGCGACGCCCTGGCGTCCGGAGGCGGTGAGGTCGGCGGCCATGGTTGCGCCGAGCAGGTTGGCCTGCTGGATGATGAGGGGATCGACATTGGGCTCGATGGGGTCCATGAACGGCGGGACCCAGATGCGGGCGGCTGTGGGACCCATCTGATGGAGGTCGTAGACGATCTGGGGGTGCCAGCGGTTATGAAGCTGGCTGACGATGGCGCGTGTTTCGGCCTGCGAGAAGATGTACCAGTCGCGGTTGTTGTCGTGGCCGACGTATTTCTGATAAAGCTCTGGCGGAGATGTGCCTTCGTGCGCGGTGCCGAGGGTTTTTCGGTACCAGGACGTGATGAAGTCAAGCCCGTCGGGGTTGATCGAGGGGGCAAGGATGACAATGGTGTTGTCGAGGATGTGGCGGATGGCGGGGTCGCTGGAGGTGGCGAGGCGGTGGGCAAATTCGATGGCGGCGTGGGAGGAGGCGACCTCGGTGGCGTGGATGGAGCAGGTGATGAGGACGATGGTCTTGCCTTCGGCCACAAGTTTCGACACATCGGGGGAAGGGAGTTTCCGGGGATCGGCGAGGCGCTTCTGGATCTGGCGGAAGTATTCGAGGCGGTTGAGGGTGGCGGGGGCGCTGATATAGGCGGCGATGAGCGGGCGGCCTTCGGTTGACTTGCCGAACTCGACGACCTGGACACGCTGGCTGCCGGCGTCAAGCTGTTTGAAATAGTCAACGACTTTGGCCCATTCGAGAGTGGACTTGTCGGCGCCCATGCGGTGGCCGAAGAACTGCTCGGGAACAGGCTGGGCTGCGGCGGCCAGGGCCACCGCGAGGAGGATGAGGATTCTGGGGATCATCGTTAGGGCCGGGCGAGTTCGCGCCACAGGGCGGCATAGAAACGCATGAAGCGCTCGGGTTCCTTGCTCTCGGCGCATTCCATGAGGGTGTAGCGATCGTACTTGGCGGCGTTCAGCAGTTGGAAGAGTTCGCGCCAGGGGTAGGCCGGGTTGGCGAGTTCGTTGATGTGGCAGGTCTTGATCCAGGGACGAAGAAGGTCGAAGCTCTGCTTGACGCTGCCGTTGACGACATCGGTGGGATTCGAATTCCAGCAGAGACCGACCGAGGGATGGTTGGCCTGCTTCATGATTTCGGCGCAGACCGTGGGGACCTGGGTATCGCGGCCATGGACCTCGAGCCAGATTTCGACGCCGCGCACCTTAGCATAGTCGCCGCATTCTTTCAGGGCCAGGCCGATGTTGGCGATCGTCTCATGGCGCGAGACCGCTGGCGGAAAGCCGTTGGGCCGGACCTTGACGCCCATGGCGCCGGTGTCCTTGGCGAGATCGACCCAGGTCTTGGTCTCCTCGATGTTTCTGCGCCGTACGGCCGGATCGGCCGCATGGTATTCGCACGTGGAGCCGAAGCTGACTAATTTGATCTTGCTGGCGGCGAACCGCTCCTTCACCTTCAGCCGCGCGGCCACATCGAGCGACGGTTCGACACCGTGCTTGTGCGTGGTCCTCAATTCGACGCCGGAAAATCCGGCGGCCTCGAGTTTCGTGATGAGGGTATCGAGGTCCCAGTCCTTGAGGACGTTGTAGGTGACGGCGCCGAGCTTCATGGCGGTGAATATCCTTTCCTGGGCAGTATATCGCTAGGCGGGTTCCGCGGTGGGCGCGTCCGGCTGCGGGATGATTTCGTGACCTTCCCATTTGGCGACGACGGCGGTGGCGAGACAGTTGCCGAGTAGGTTGACCGAGGTGCGGGCCATGTCCATGAGGGTATCGACGCCGAGGATGACGGCGACGCCTTCGAGGGGAAGGTTGAAGGTTTGCAGTGTAGCGGCGAGGATGATCAGCGATGCGCGGGGGACGGCGGCGACTCCCTTGGAGGTGAGCATCAGGGTGGCCATCATGGTGAGTTGCTGGGTGATGGTCATTTCGACGCCGGCGGCTTGGGCGACGAAGACCGAGGCCAGACCGAGATAGAGCGTCGAGCCGTCCAGGTTGAAGGAGTAGCCGGTGGGCAGGACGAAGCTCACGATGTGGCGGGGAACGCCGAAACGCTCCATATTGCGGATGGCCATGGGGAAGGCTGCTTCGCTGGAGGCGGTGCTGAATGCGAGGAGGTATGGATCCTTGACGGCGCGGATGAAGCGCATGACGGGAATGCGGAAGATGACGACAACGATGCCGAGGATGATGAAGACGTAGCCGGCCAGGGCGATATAGAGTGCGCCGATGAGCTTGCCCAAACCGAACAGGACGCCGATGCCTTTTGCTCCGATGACGGCGGCGATAGCCCCGCCAACGCCGAGGGGGGCGAGGAACATTACATAGCGGGTGTACTCGAACATGACGTCGCCGAGTGACCGGCAGAAGTCGATCACGGGTTTTGCCTTGTCGCCCATGGCGATGCAGGCCGTGCCGAACAGGAAGCAGAAGACGACGAGTTGGAGCACTTCGTTGCGTGCCATGGCGTCGATGATGCTGGTGGGTGCGGCGTTTTCAATCACGCCCATCACGCTGGCTTTGCTGTCGGGGAGCTGGGCATGGGCGCCGCGGTCGATGGGGACGCCGTCGCCGGGGCGGAAGTAGTTGGCCGACATGAGAGCGAGGACGAGCGCGCCGACGGTGGTGACGTTGAAATAGATGAGCGACTTGACGCCGATGCGGCCCATCGTCTTGGCCGAGCCGGAGCCGGCGATGCCGAAGACCAGGGTGGCGAAAAGTAAGGGCGCGATGATGGACTTGATCAGGCGCAGGAAGATTCTGCTGAGGATGTCGAGATCCTTGCCAAAATCGGGGAAGTAGTGCCCGATGGCCACACCGGCGGCCATGGCGATAAAGATCCACTGGGTCAGCGAGATTTTCTTCAGGTATTTCAACGTTCACCCCATTTGAGTTTTTGCCGCAGGACGTCGAAGAACAGCATCCGGGGGGGCCGGATGAGGCTGAGCGAGTGGCGGGAGCTGCGGCAGATGACGCGGTCCTGTTCCTTCATGGGCTCGCCGACCTGGCCGTCGATGGTCAGGTAGGCGTCGCCGTCGGCGGCCAGATTGAGGATTTGGATGACGCTCGAATCGGAGACGATCACGGGCCGGTTGGTGAGCGTGTGCGGGCAGATGGGCGTGATGCAAAGCGCGCCGACCGAAGGAAAAACGATGGGCCCGCCGGCGGAGAGCGAGTACGCGGTAGAGCCGGTGGGCGTGGCTACGATGAGGCCGTCGGCCTTGTAGCGGCAGACGAAATGGGCGTCGACGTTGCAGACCAGGTCCATCATGCGGGCGATGTGGGCCTTGGTGATGACGATGTCGTTGAGGGCCTCGTAGTGGGAGATCACTTCCCCGCCCCGCTGAAGTTCGCAGCTCAACATGCGGCGTTTGGCGATGCGGTGTTCGTTGTGAAGTGCGCGTTCGAGTTCGGGGAACAATTCGTCGGTGGATATGGCGGTGAGGAAGCCGAGGCCGCCAAGGTTGACAGCGAGCAGGGGCGTTTCCTTGCCGCCGATGGCGCGAGCGGCGCTCAGCAGGGTGCCGTCGCCGCCGAGAACGATGACGAGCTGGCAGCCCTCGGGGACGTCGTCGCGCGACAGGCCGTCGGAGCGGCCGGCATAGGCGGCTGTGACCGGGTCGACTCGCAAGGTAATGCCGCGGGCTTCAAGCCACGTGAGCAACGCGGGGACCAGGGTACGGGCCTCGCGGGCGTCAGGTTTGGAGATGACTCCGACTGTCCGGATCGAATCCATAAAGCAGGTATTCTCTGTTGCCCTCGGCTCCGGCGATAGGGCTGCAAATCAAACGCGTCTCGAACCCGAGCGTGGTGGCCGCGGACTGAACACGGGTGCAAGCCGCCTGTCGAACCGCCTCGTCGCGCACGATCCCGCCCTTGCCGACATCCTCGCGGCGCGCCTCGAACTGAGGTTTGACTAGAACGACCATCCGCCGGGGCGGCGCGAGCAAGCGGGCAATGACGGGAATGATGAGTGTAGCACTGATGAAGCTGACGTCACAGCAGGCGAAGGCGGCGGGTTCTCCAATGAGCGATGGTTCCAGATAGCGGGCATTGACGTTCTCGTGCAAAACTACCCGAGGATCGGTGCGCAACTTCCAATGCAACTGGCCGCGGCCGACGTCGACAGCGTGGACGCGCAGGGCGCCGCGCTGCAGCAGACAATCGGTAAAGCCGCCCGTGGATGCGCCAATGTCGACGCAAACCAGACCTGCGACATCGATGCCGAAGCCGTCCAGCGCGCCGGCCAACTTGTAGCCGCCGCGGCTGACATAGGGCAATTGTTGAAGCAGTTCGACGGCGGCATCCCCGGCGACAGGTGCGCCGGCTTTGTCGACGCGCTGTCCAGCTACCAGGACCTGGCCGGCGAGAATCAGCGCCTTGGCCTTCTCGCGGCTTTCGACCATGCCGCGGTCGAGCAGCAACTGGTCGAGGCGGCGCCGGGCAGGCTTCATGGCGTCACTTCGAGCGGTCGACGATCAGGTCCGCGAGTTCGTGCAACCGCGTCGCGTTGACGCCGAAGCCGGTCAGGCAGGCATGGGCCGAGTCACGCTCCCGCTCGGCCATCAGGCGGGAGGCCTCGACTCCGTAGACGGCCGGAAAGGTGATTTTGTGCTGCGCGGCGTCTTTGCCGGCGGTCTTGCCGAGTTCTTCAGACGTCTGGAGGACATCGAGCAGGTCGTCGACGATTTGGAACGCAAGTCCGATGTGTTCACCGTAACGGCTGAGCGCATCGAGTTGATCCTCGGACGCGCCTGCGTGGATGGCGCCCATGCGGACGCTGGCGCGGAGAAGCGCGCCAGTCTTGGCTCGGTGGATGCGGTCAAGCAGTTCGGCGGTGGGGGATTGGCGCTCGCCTTCGATGTCGTGGACCTGGCCGGCGATCATGCCGCCGACCGTGCCCGAGGCGGTGGCGAGTTCCGAGACCAGGCGGGCGTCGCCGATCGAGCCGAGGACGACAAAGGCATGGGTAAGCAGGGCGTCGCCGGCAAGGATGGCCATGGCCTCGCCGAAGACCTTGTGGGAGGTAGGGCGTCCGCGGCGCAGGTCGTCGTTGTCCAGTGCCGGCAGGTCGTCGTGGATCAGCGAGTACGTGTGAATCATCTCCAGCGCACAGGCGACATCCATGATGAGATCCGGCTCGCCGCCACTGACGGCTCTGGCCGCTTCGATGCACAACACCGGCCTGACTCGTTTGCCGCCGGCGAACAGGCTGTAGCGCATCGCCTTGTGGATGATTTCAGGCGGGTTCGATTCGGCCGGGACGAGACGGTCCAGGGCCTGCTCAACACGGCGTGACAACTGCTCGATATACTCGCCGATCGCAACAGCCACGGGGCTCATTCTTCCTCCGGCGAAAACGGCTGGGCCACCTCGGAGCCGGCTTGTTTCATCAGGATCTCGACCCGGGCCTCAGCCTCCTCGAGTCGCTTCCTGCAGTCCGCGCTGAGACGCATGCCCTCTTCGAAGAGTTGGACGGCTCCGTCGAGGGTTTCCTCGCCGGACTCCAAACGCTTCACTATCCCTTCCAGGGTGTCCAGGCTCTCCTCGATGCCCGGCTGCACAGGCTCGGGCGCTGGAACGGGCTGTTTGACCATGGATATATTTTACCTGCTGTCCCTGGCGGAGGACTCCACCAAACCTCCGGGCAGCATCAATCGGCGGGATCCTGCCGCACCGCCTTGCGGCAGCGGTCGTAAAGGGAGAGAAGCGCGTCAACCTGCTCATCTGGAGACTTGGCGTTCTTGCCGGAGAAGCCTACCGAGCCCTGTGGCTTGGCGTAGCCGGTCTCGGAGGCGATGAATTTCATGAGGTCGAGAGCGACTTCATCGCTCGTCTTACCGGCTGGCGGCGCCTTTGCTTTGTCCATCTCGTCCATGACGGCTTGTCTCCCTTTGATCGGAATGGCGGGCGCGGATTCGCGGGTGGGCGAGACCGAGCCTAGTATTCCAGATTATCCTAATGTCGAAGATGCCTGTGAATGCCACGCGTTTCGTCCGCAAGATGCGCGGCGGCGCGCAGGCACACCTGCTGGCTACCGACAGCCAGCCCAAACCTCCGTATTTCGTCACAAAATTCGTCGGTAACCCTCAGCACAATAGAATCCTGGTGAACGAGTGGATCGCAGGCCGGCTTCTGGCTCATTTGAAGATCGCCACGCCCGACCTGGAAATCGTGAGCGTGGGCGAGGAGTTCCTGCGAAGCAATGAGGATGTGCATTTCCAGTTCGGGACCGGTCGCAGGCCGGTGGAGCCGGGCTGGCACCTCGGCTCCCGCTTCCCAGGCAATCCGGACACGGACGCCGTCTACGACTTTCTTCCAGATTCACTGCTGGGACAGGTCCACAATGTGGCCGACTTCCGCGGTGCGCTCGTCTTCGATAAGTGGGTCAGCAATTCGGACGCGAGACAGGCCATTTTCTTCCGGCGCCGAATCAAGGACTGGATCGAATCAGCCGAGGCGGCGCCGCAGCAGAAGGGATTCATCGCCCATTTGATCGACAACGGTTACGCCTTCGACGGTCCGCACTGGGAGTTCGCCGATTCCCCGTTGCAGGGGGTTTACATGCGGCCCGGCGTCTATGCGGGCGTGAAGAGCCTGGACGATTTCCAGCCCTGGCTGGATTGGGTGAGGCACTTCCCCGAAAGCGCCATCGATGCCGCCTACCGCGACCTGCCGAGAAGATGGCTCGACGGGTCGGAGGCCGACCTGGAGCGGCTGCTTGAACGGCTGATGGCGCGGCGCGCGAAGGTGGAGGATCTGATTCTTGCAACAGTAAAGGGGAGGGCCAGGAGTTTTCCCGACTGGCTTGGGTAGAATAGCAGCAGTGATTCACTCGAAGCTGCTATACAACCACGAGATCCGATTATCCAGCGAGTTGATTCTCTCGCCTGGCCAGGTGGGGCTGATGAACGGCTGGGGGGTCTTTTCGACCATCAAAATTGTCGAAGGCGTGTTGTTCGCTTTCCCCCGTCATTGGGCGAGGATGCGCCGTGACGCCGAGGTGATGCGGGTGATGTTCCCGTGGCCGCCGGAGGAAATGGAAGAGTCGTTGCTCCGGTTGGTCGAGGCCAACGAAGCTTGGAATTCGACACTGCGGGTTACGATCTGCCGCAACCGCGGCACGATGTGGGCAGGCCCGGTGCCGGCAACCGAAGTCGATTTGTTCGCCTTCACGGCAAACCGCGGAGATTGGGGGCGGGCGGTGAAGCTGGGCATCGTGCCGCAAGCCAGGCATTCGGCATGCCGGTTCGCCGGGACGAAGGTGATGTCGTGGGCGATGAACCTGATCTGGTATGAAGAGGCGCACACGTCGGGTCTGGATGAGACGATTTTGCTGAATGAGCGGGATGAGGTGAGCGAGTTAACCTCGGCCAACATCTTCGCGGCGTTCGGCAATGTAGTGGTGACCCCACCGCTGAAATCGTCAGGGTGCCTGCCGGGGATCACGCGTGAACTGCTACTGGAGCAGATCGATACGGGCGAAATCACGGTGAAGGAAGGCGTGCTTACGCTCGACGATTTGAGCCGTGCGGACGGGCTGTTCATCAGCTCGTCGACCAGGGACTTGCTTCCGGTGGCGGCCGTGGAAGGGATGAGCATTGGAACCGACGACAGGGTGCGGTCGATGCTTCTGCCGTCTTACCGGGCCTACGAGCAGCAGTATGTGGCCACTTCTGCGCGACGGGCGAAGCGGCCATAAACTGGGCGCCGGGGAATCGTACGATGATGGGCGGCTGATGTGCGGCCAGTGCGGCGAGACCAAGTCCGATGGAGCGAGACGAAGTAAGGATCTATGCCATCACGATTCAGGAGACTGCCGGAGACAACGTGCCCGAAGTGCGGATCAAAGGACGTTCGTCCGGCGCGTGACCGCAGGTGGTTTGAGAGCCTGGTCTCGGTGGTGGGGTTCCAAACGGCGCGGTGCCACAATTGCGCACACCGCTATATGGCGCAGCCGTTCGGGGTGACGAAGTTGTTGTGGGCTAAGTGTCCGCGGTGCTACCGGATGGACCTCTCGACGTGGGATCCGAAGTACTACCGCGTGGGCGGGTGGACGGCATTTCAACTGGCAATTGGAGCGCACCGGTGGCGGTGCGAGGCGTGCAGGTGCAACTTCGCCAGTTTCCGTCAGCGGCAGAGGAAGTATGTCAAACCTGACCTGGGAGGCGTGATAGAAAGCGAAGGATAGCCGGAGGATAAAGCAATTTGCCGGCGCGACGCCTGAGCCTGCGCCACGCCGGCAAAAATGAAAGTGGTTCCAAGTGACCCTCTGGCTCAGCTTGCTCACCTGCCTGCATGCCGGGCTTGAGCATGGCACTCAGAATCGCCGCCCATCATTCACCGGACTGTGTCGGCCGGGTTTTTCTCCCAGCCGCCTTTAGCATCCGGCGCCGTTTGAGCTGCCACATTCTGAGCGAAACCGGATGGCGGAAGCGACCTTTCACTCGCCCACAGCGACACCCCCATTACTGGGACCGCCGCGGCAGGGTCAACGTTCCTGCTCTGCTTCCAACCTTCCGCGCTGCCTCTCCGCTGAGAGCCGTTCGACCCGAGCCTCCCGGAACGCCAATCTAGATTCAAGCGTGTCCGATCAACAACTCGTTGCCCGTTCTCGCAACTTCCTTGCAACGCACTCGCTGGACCGATTCAACCGTCACTCCCCTCTGGGAAATTCCCTCGGGATCATCGTGCCCGGCCAAGCCTTCCTGCGAATAGCTTGCCTTCCAGTCCGTCCGATCTCCCTTCGCTCCCCTCAGGCTGGCTGACGTAATCAGCTTCCCCATGAGGATCATCGTTTGGGGTCCGCTTCGTTCCTTCTGGCTCGCTGTTCCTAGAACCTCTTGGAACCAACCCCAGTCTGCACCAGTCGCTTCCAGGTGTCAACAAAAAAGCGTTGTCGGAACGGGTTCTTCAACAACTTTTATTTCAAGTGTTATCAAACAGTTACAGACAAGACTTTGTGAATTACTTGTGCATAAAACGTGAACGTGGCGGGATGTTCCGGCCACTCACGGTCCCGCCCGGGTTCGGTATGATGCGTCCTGAGGAGCAAAACGGCCCGGCGGGGCCTGGAAACACCGATGAGCCCGCAACCAAAGACGCTGATCTATGCCGGACTGGCCCTAGTGGCGGCCGGAGTGTTGGTCCATCTCGCGGCCCGGATAGGATTACGCTTGGGGCGGTTGCCAGGAGACTTCGAGATCCGGGGCAGGCACGGCAGTTTCTACTTGCCGCTCGCGACGTGCCTGCTGCTGAGCGTGGTCATTTCGCACTTAAGTTATTTTTTAAGAAAGAGATAGACGGAAGAGCGTTACGGCAGGACGCCGAGTTTGGAAAGCGGCCAATAGACGAAGACAGCCTTGCCGTAAATGGATTCGGCGGGGACGGGACCCCAGTTGCGGGAGTCGTTGGAAGAGTTTCGGTGGTCGCCCAGGACGAAGTATGTGCGGTCGGGCACAATCAAAGGCTCCATCGAGGAGCGATCGCGGAAGTCCGGGGCGACATAGGGTTCTTGAATGGGGCTGGCGTTGACGATCACCTGGCCCTCACGCAGTTCCACTGTGTCGCCAGGCAGTGCGATAACGCGTTTGATGTAGGACTTCGAGGGATCGCCCGGATACCAGAACACGACCGTGTCTCCGCGCTCGACCTCGGAGATGCCGAAGCGGTAAGCAAACTTATTGATGAAGACACGCTCCTGGTCCTCCAGCGCAGGCATCATTGATGTGCCCTCAACCTTTACGGGCTGGTAAAGGAACAGGATGATGACGAGGGCGATGATGACCGACAGGATAAGGTCGCGCGCCCAGTAGCCGAGGTCTCTGATCATCTTGCCTTGCCCCGATTGAAGCATGCGGGGTGAACTTGCCGCAAGAGCGTGGTTAGAGGCCGAACAAGGCGCGGATCTGTTTCATGGGCAGAGCGCCGGCCTTCAAGGCCTTTTCATGGAAGGCTGAAGGCGAGAAAGCGTCCTTCTCCTTTGCCTCCAGATCGGCGCGCAGGCGTTTCCACTCTTTGTAGCCGGAGTAATAAGTAGGCAACTGGCAGACGCTGAGCTGCGCCCGCTGCCATTTGGCCACGGCTTCTTCCTGCTCCTGGAAGGTGCGCTTGACCATCAACTCCAGCGCCTCCTCGCGCGTCATCTTGCCGGTGTGGAGACGGATGTCGAGGATGGTGTTGGCGATGGCGCGGAGCAGTTGCTTCATGAAGGTGAGTTGCATTTCGGGGCTGTTGCCGTGGTAGCCCGCCTCGAGCATTACATCGGTGGCGTAGACCGCCCAGCCTTCGATATAGACGCCGCTGCCGAAGATGGAGCGCAGCAACCGGCGCGGGGCTGGTTCGATCGATGCGGCATACTCGAACTGGACATAGTGGCCGGGGATGGCTTCATGGATGGTGAGGATCCGGAGTCCGTATTCGTTGTATTCGCGCAGCTTCGATTCGACGCGCTCCTTCGGCCAGTCCTTGGGAATGGGCGTGAGCCAGTAGAAGGCGCCGAGTTGCGGTTCGAGCGGCGGGGCCGGATTGAAGCCGCCCACTGCGTAGATGCCGCGCATGAATTCAGGGGTGTCGATCAGTTTCAGGTTGTCGCGCGGCGGCGGGGCGACCAACTTGCCGGTGTTCGCCGCCAGGAAAGCGCGCGTTTCGTCGAGCGTCTTCTGCGCCTCGCCGAAGTAGGCGGCCGGAGTGACGTGGCGTTGGGCGAGTTTCTCCATCACCTCGCCGACGATCCAGTTCACGTCCACCGGGCAGCGGTGCGTGGGGTAGAGCTTGTGGTGCAGTGGCAGCGCAACTTCGAACATCCGTTTGCGGATGGCCTTGAGGTCGGCTTCGGCCTCTTCCAAAGCCTCCTCCGGGGTCCGCGTTCCGCCCATCGCCAGTTTGAACTTCGCCTTGTACAACTCCGAACCCAGCCGCCACGACTCCTCCCCCTCGTCCTTCAAACCCGATATCTGCTGGCTCAACCCCTCCAGCGCGGCCACCGCCGTTTTCGCCGCCGCCTCATACTCCGCCTTCATCTCCGCCGGCGCACCCGCCAGCAGCGGCCCGTTGATCAGGGCCAGATTGCCGTCGTTTTCCTCTTTCGCCACCCGCTTCCAGACCGGCGGGGCGGACTTCAAATTCGCCTTGGCAGCTTCACAGAACGCCGGGACGGCCTGGAGGCGGGCGATGATGTGGCGATAGCGGTCCGCCGCGGCGGCGTATTCGACTGAGTACGGCGTGAACAGCGCGTTGCCGATCAGTTCGACGTAAAGGGTGGGGTTGCGTTGCCAGTTCCGGATGTCGTCGAGTTCAAGGATCGCCAACTCGGCCTGTGACTTCATCAGTTCCAGATCGGCGCGGGATTCGGCGTCGAGAGTGGCGGGGTTGATGGCGGAGAGCGTCTTCCGCCACCCCTTCCAGTGCTGCTCCTGCCTCCCGATTCCAGCCGTTGAGTAGTCGTCCAGCAACGAGTCGAGAACCTGATCGCCGTGCTTGTGATAGCCGACCGAAGTGGCCGCCACCGGGGACAGGGCAAGTGTCGATTCGACAAAGTTGCGGGTGAGGGCGTTGAAGTCCTTCGGCTTCGGCGAGGAGCAGGAAACCAGCGTCATCGCGAGTAAGGCAAGCAGTTCTCGGCGCATCGAAGACGAGTGTATCACCGCCAGCCTTCCCCGTTTCGCACTCCGCTTTACTTGCAACCCGTTTGCAGGTACACTAAATTTTTGCTTTGCAGTACTGTTCTTTCCGTTCGACATCACCCCCTTGGAGGCTTATCTTGTTTCTTTCTCTGCGTTCTCTCGCTGTCTTGTCGGCACTCATCTCTGCAGCCCCCATCTTGAAGGCCCGGGACGCCAGTGAAGTGATCCTTCGCGGCCGCGTTCTCGACTCATCCGGCGCCGCCGTTCCCGCGGTCTCCGTGGAGGTCTCCCGCGCCGCCAGTGCCTGGAGAACGTCGGCGCAGTCCGGCATTGCAGGCGATTTTCAGTTGATCGTCCCTTCTTCCGGTGAGTACAAACTGCTGGTCAGGCATCCCGGGTTCTCCGCGAAACAGATCGACGTCACCGCCTCTCCTGGCGCGCCCGCCGAACTGCGCATCGAACTCCGTCCCGCCGCACTGCCCCAGGAGATCCTCGTCACATCAGGCCTCATCGCCGCCACGCCCGAAGTCGTCAGCCGCACGCCAGGCTCCGTGGAAGTGGTCGAACCCGAGGCTCTCGCCCAGTCCCGCGTCTTTAGTTTCGACGAAGCCTTGCGAAAGGTCTCCGGACTGAACACCCGTCTGGAAGAGGGCTTCAGCCTCCGCCCCAACATCGGCATCCGCGGCCTCGACCCCACTCGCAGCCGCAACGTCCTCCTCATGGAAGACGGCGTCCCCCTCGCCTACGCCCCCTACGGCGACAACGCCTCCTACTACCACCCGCCCGTGGACCGCTTCGATTCCATCGAAGTCGTCAAAGGCTCCGGCCAGATACTCTGGGGCCCCCGCACCATCGGCGGCGTGCTCAACTATGTCACCCCCGCCGTGCCCGACAAGCCCCGCGGCGCCCTCAGTCTTACCGGGGGCAACCGCGATTACTTCAACGGCCACCTCCGCTACGGAGGCACCTGGGGTGCAACTGGTTTGCTCCTCGATGCCACCCGCAAGCAGGGCGAGGGCTCGCGCGACAACGTCCGCTCCGCCCTGAACGACCTGAACTTCAAGATCCTCCGGCCTCTCGGATCCCGCCAGGCCCTCGCCGTCAAACTCAATTACTACGGCGAGGATTCCCGCGTCACCTACAGTGGCCTCCGTTTGGCGGAATGGCTCGCCGCGCCTCGTTCAAACCCCTTCCGTAACGACAGTTTCGTCGGAGACCGCTTCGGCGGCGCCGTCTCCCACACCGCCTCGCTGTCGCCCAACGCCATCCTCAACACCAACATCTATGGGTCCAACTTCAAGCGCGACTGGTGGCGCCAGTCGTCGAACTCCGCCCAGCGCCCCAACGACTCTGCCGACCCCGCCTGCGCCGGCATGGCCAACCTGCATACCACTTGCGGAAATGAGGGACGCCTCCGCCAGTACGCCACCTGGGGCTTCGACCCCAAGCTCCGCCTCTCCCACAGCCTGTTCGGCGTCCGCGGCGAATTCGGCGCCGGCGTCCGCGCCCACTTCGAAATCCAGGAGCGCATCCAGAAGAACGGCGACGCCCCCATGAGCCGCGAGGGCCGCATCGTCGAGGATAACCGCCGCACCACCCAGGGCTACTCCACCTTCGTTCAAAACCGCTTCTTCTTCGGCGATTTCACCCTCACCCCCGGCCTACGCATCGAGCACGTCCGCTTCGACCGCACCAACCGCCTGTTCAACGGCGGCGCCGGCGCCTTCGGAAAAGCCGATCTCACCCAGTTCATCCCCGGCATCGGCGGCGCCTGGAATCCCAATCAGCGCATCACCGTCTTCGTCGGCGCCCACCGCGGCTTCGCCCCGCCCCGCGCCGAGGACATCATCAGTAACTCCGGCGGCTTCGTCGAACTCGACGCTGAACTCAGTTGGAACTACGAGGCCGGCATCCGCGCCCGCGCCGGCCGCGGCGCAACCTTCGATGCCACCTGGTTCCGCACCGATTACGAAAACCAGATCGTGCCCGCCTCCCTCGCCGGCGGCATCGGCAGCGTCCTCACCAGCGCCGGGAAAACCATGCATCAGGGCGCCGAATTCTCCGGCCGCCTCGACCAGCGCAACTTCCTCGGCACCGGCCACACCCTCTGGCTCCGCGGCGCCGCCACCTGGATCCCCACCGCCCGCTACGAAGGCCTGCGCTACAGCGCCGTCTCCGGCTCCAGCGCCGTCCTCATCTCCGGCAACCGCCTCCCCTACGCCCCGGAATCGCTCCTCACCGTCTCGGCCGGCTGGACCCACCGCCGCGGCGCCAACCTCATGGTCGAAATGGTCCACTCCGGCCGCCAGTTCGGCGACGACCTCAATACCGTCAACTCCACCGCAGACGGACAGCGCGGAGCCATCCCCGGCAACCTCATTTGGAACTCCACTCTCAACATCCCCCTCGAAGCCTGGCGCACCACCGCCTTCGTCACCGTCAAAAACGTGTTTGACCGGCTCGTCCTCGTCGACCGCGTCCGCGGCATGGTTCCCGGATCACCGCGCCTCATCCAGGCCGGCTTCCGCTGGGAGTTCTGATGTGCGGGTAGTTTGATCGGCGGAGCCGGCGTCGCTCAGTCCTGCTGCGCATCCTGGTGCTTTCGCGCCAGCGCCTCTGACCACGCCTGCGAAAGCCGCTCGCGCAGCTCGGCGTCAACCGGCGCCGGCTGGCCCGGCACCCTGAAGTGATGCGAGGCCTCGATCGAGCCGCGCAGCTGTTTCACAAACTCCACGCACGGCGGGCAATCCGCGATATGCGCCTCGATGCCCGCGCAGTCCTCGGCCGCCAGTTCACCGTCCAGGTATTCAGACAGCCGGGCGAAAATCTCCAAGCAGAGGGGATCCTTGCCATGCTGGTGGTCATGCTCATGGTCAGGTGGTTGATGGCTCATTTCGCCTCCACATAGGACGCAAGCGCCTTGCGTAACGCCAGCCGTCCACGGTGCAGCCGTTGCTTGACAACGTCTTCGCTGACGTTGAGAATCCCGGCTGTGTCGGAAGTGGATAGTTCTTCGACGTCGCGCAGCAAAACGACGCTGCGGTAAATTTCCGGCAACTCCCGGATCGCCGTTTCAATCCGGGCATTCAGTTCACCTCGCAGGAGCGCATCCTCGGGAACTTCGGATTCATCGGGAATCTGAAGGCTCCGTTCCCCGTCGAACGATGGCAGGAGCTCGTCGAGCGAATACTCACGTTCCGGCGCATACACGCTGCGGCGGCGCTTCATGAGGCAGTAATTCTTCGCGATGCGAAAAACCCAGGCACGGACATGCTCGGGTTCGCGCAACTGGTCGAAGCTCTCGAAGACCTTGAGCAGGGTCTCCTGCGCCACCTCTTCGGCATCCTCTCTCTGGCCGCAAGTCAGCCAGGTGTATTGAAAAATCTTGGCCTGGAAGCTCTGGACGAACGGTTCGAACGCCGATGCGTCGCCCGCCATCAGTTTCCTGGCCCATTCCACTTCGGGATGCGGTTGTCTGACCACCCCTCCATGGTAAAGAAATCGCGGCAACTACGCCGCCGGGGTACAAAAATGACGGCTGCACGAGGCAGATGAAAGCGGCAACCACGCCGCGTCTTAACAACGGCCGCGGCTACTCCGCCGCTTGACCCTTGTCCGCCTCGAACCCCTCTATTTCAACTTCAAACTCCGGAGCCATCATCAGCGTGTTCTTCACCAAACACTTGGCCACTGAGCGGCGGACCCCTTCAATGTGTTGGGGATCGCTGATACCCGGCAATTCGACCCTGATCTGGAACTTGCTGATCCGCGCCGGTCCGGAGGCCTTTTCGGCATTCACCTTGACCTTGAGTCCATCCTTGGGCAGGTTTCGGGTCTTGAGGTAATAAACGGCGTAGTAAGCCGAGCAAGTGGCCAGTGAGGCTACGAACAACTCGGTCGGCGTCATGGCCTCGTTGTCGCCCTGGTCCTCGACCGGCTGGTCGCAAAGCACTTTAAGACCGCGGGTTTCGGCTTCGAACTGGAAATTGCCGAGGTAGTTGACAGTCAGTTCCATGCATGTCTCCGTTCACTGCAGATGCCGGCGCGGCGGGGCCGGTGACAGGGTCTGAGGGCGGCCGCTCAGCCGGCTGCCGGTTCCAGCGCTCGGATGCCGAGTTCGATCTCCGGCGCGACCAGCAGGGTGTTCTTGATCAAACACTTCTCCACCGACCGCCGCACGCCTTCAATATGTTGCGGATCAGTCAATTCCGGTGCTTCCACGTCGATAAGAAACTTGGCGAGGCGGGCCGGGCTCTTGGCTTTTTCGGCGGAGATCTTCACCCGCACCCCTTCCTTCGGCAGATCGCGTGCCTTAAGATACTCGACAGCGTAGTAGCCGGCGCAGGTCGCCAGCGACGCCAGCAGGAGTTCGGGCGGCGTCATACCGTCGTTGTCTCCCTTGTTCTCGTAGGGCTGATCGCAAATCAGTTTATGGCCCCGCGTTTCAGCTTCAAACTGAACGTTGCCAAGGTAGTTCACAGTGAGTTCCATTCAATCTCCGTACTTCGGAAGATGCTCGGTCCAGCGCGGGAGTGACAAGCAGTGAAGATCATGTTTCACCGTCACCTCTGCACCGCATTCGCATCTCCACAGGTGAATTCCCCCATGAAATCCGCACGATTGATACCACTTTTGCTCTGGGCCTCCGTGCTGCCGGCCCAAAGTCCACTGACGCTCGATGAAGCTGTGCGCATGGCGCTCGAAAAGCACCCGTCGCTCGAAGCCGCGGCCGCGAAAATCCGTGCGTCGGAAGCCCGCATCGAACAGGCCCGCTCTGGCTGGATGCCCAAGGTGGCCTATCAGGAATCTTATCAGCGGGGTAACAACCCCGTTTATGTGTTCGGCGCGCTGCTCACGCAGCGGCAGTTCACCGAGGCCAACTTCAATATCAGGAGCCTGAACCGGCCCGACGCGCTCAACAACTTCCAGTCCCAGGTGGTTGCCGACCAGACGATCTACGACTTCGGTGCGACGAAATCGGGCATCCGGGCTGCTTCGCTCGCCCGCGAGATGTCTGATGAAGAGAAGAAGGCGCTCGAACAGCAGGTCATCTCGGGCGTCGCCCGCGCCTATCATGGCGTAACGCTGGCCAGGGAGGCGCTCAAAGTGGCCGAGGAAGGGCTGAAATCGGCCGAAGCGGACCTGAAGCGGGCGCAGACGGTGCGCGATGCCGGCATGGCGACCGACGCCGACGTGCTGTCGATCCAGGTGCATGTCTCAGCGATGCGCGAGCAGCAGATCAGGCGCAAGTACGATGCCGAGATCGGCATGGCGGCGCTGAACGAAGCGCTCGGCCTGTCGCTGGATACGCAACATGAGCTCACATCTCCGCTGACCGTGGCGAGGCTGGCCGCCGAGGCGCCGGCCCTGCAGCGGGCCGAATTGAGGCAGATCCGTCTGATGGCCGACCTAGCAGGCGAACAGGCTAAACAGGCCCGCGCCCAGCGGTTGCCGATGATCGGATTCCGCGGAATCCTCGAGGCCGACCGCCAGCAGTTCGGCAACAAGGGCGGGGCCAACTGGATGATCGCCGCGTCGCTGAAGTGGAATCTGTTTGACGGCAACCGCGCCAAGCAGATGCAGAAGGAGGCCGAGCATCAGGCCGCCGCGGCACGCGCCACCGAGAAGCAACTTCAATCGGCGCTGTCGCTCCAGGTTCGAAAGGCGCGCACCGACCTGCTCGCCGCCCAGGAGCGCATCACCGTCACCGAAGCCACCGTCGCTCAGGCCGAGGAGAGCCAGCGCATCCTGCGCAACCGTTACTCCAGCGGGTTGGCGACGGTAACCGACATTCTGCGCGCCGACACTGCGGTGCTCGACGCGCGCACGCGGCGCCTTGCCGCAATTTATGACCAGCGAATGGCGGCCATCTCGGTCGACGCCGCCGCCGGAACTTTGAATGGAGCCAGCGATGTTCTCAAGTAAGATTCTGATTCCCCTCGCGCCCGCCGCGCTCCTGATCAGCGGCTGTGGTTCTCATACGCCCGAAAAGAAAGCTGCGCCGCAGGCTGCCCCCATCGCGGTGAGCGTGCAACAGGTGCAGCCGGCAACCGTAGCCGAGGTCTATGAAGCCACCGGCACGGTCAGGGCCCGGACAACAAGCGTGCTCTCGGCCCGCATCATGGGCTATATCCGGTCCATCAATGCCCAGGCCGGCGATACCGTCCGCGCCGGCCAGACCATCGCCGTGATCGACGCCAAGGAGATCGACGACGCTGTGGCCCAGGCCAATGCCGCCGTGCTGGAGGCGCGGGCGGCGGTTCCCGAAGTGGACAACGCCATCGCCGCCGCAAAAGCGCAGTTGGACCTGGCCGAATCGACGATGAAGCGCATGCGCTCGCTGTACGACCAGAAATCGATTACCAGCCAGGAGTTTGACGAAGTCCAGGCCCGCCAACGCATGGCCTCGGCCAACCACAAGATGGCGCAGGCCAAGCGCGAGCAGTTGAACGCCAGGATCGCGCAGGCCGAATCCGGACTGGCGCAGGCGTCGGTGAACAAGGTTTACACCGAAGTCAAGGCGCCGTTCGCCGGCATCGTCACCGAGCGCAAGGCAGAGCCTGGCATGCTGGCCGCGCCCGGCATGCCGATCCTGGTCATCGAACAGGCCGGCGCGTACAGGTTGGAAGCGGCCATCGAAGAGTCGCGCATCGCGTCTGTAAAGCAAGGCTCGAAGGTGAAGGTACGGCTGGACTCGCTGGACCGCGACATCGAAGCGCGAGTGTCGGAGATCATGCCGGCGCTCGACCCGGTGTCACGCACTTTCACCGCCCGCATCGACCTGCCCAGCTCGCAACTGATCCGCAGCGGGCTGTTCGCCCGGGCACTGTTCCCGGCGGGCGAGAAGCAGGCGCTTGCCGTTCCAACCTCGGCCATCCGGCAGCATGGCCAAGTGCAAAGCGTCTTTGTCGCCGACAACGGCGTCGCCCGCGCTCGCCTCGTCAAGACCGGCGCCACTCTCGAAACCGGCGTTGAGATCCTCTCCGGCCTGATGGCGGGTGACCGCGTCATCGCCAATCCGCCGTCGACGCTCTCCGACGGCGCCAGGATCGAGGTGCGGCAGTGAGCCAGGAAAGACCCCCTCTGGGCATCGCCGGCCGCATGGCGGCGGCCTGGATCAACTCGAAGCTGACGCCGCTGTTCATCGTGGCGTCGCTGATGATCGGGACCTTCAGCATCTTCATGTTGCCGCGCGAGGAAGAGCCGCAGATCATCGTTCCGATGATCGACATCTTTGTCGGCTTCCCCGGAGCATCGGCCGAGGAGGTGGAAGAGCGCATCACCAAGCCGATGGAGAAACTGCTGTGGGAGATCCCGGGGGTCGAGTACATCTACTCAACGTCTCAGCCCAGCGGCGCCATGGCCATCGTGCGGTTCAAAGTAGGCGAGAACGAGTCTGACGCGATTGTCCGGCTCAATCAGAAGATGTATGCCAACTTCGATCTGATCCCGCCGGGCGCGACGCCGCCGCTGGTCAAACCCCGCTCGATCGACGACGTCCCAATTCTGGCGCTGACGCTGCATTCAAAACGTTACGACGACTTCTCGCTTCGCCAAGTCGCCGCACAGGTGCATGACGCCATCAAGCAGGTGCCGGATGTCAGCGAAGTGACCCTGCTCGGCGGGCAGCGCCGCCAGTTGCGCGTCACGCTGGATGCCGGCCGGCTGGCGGCCTTCAACCTGTCACCATTGCAGGTGGCTGGCGCGTTGCAGTCGTCAAACACCAGGCTGCCGGCCGGGCAGGCTGTGTCCGGGAACCGCGAGTTCATCCTCGAAGCCGGCTCGTTCCTCCGCGACGCCGAAGACGCCAAACGCGTAGTCATCGCCGCTGCTGGTGGCAAGCCCGTCTACCTCCGCGACGTCGCCGACGTCACCGATGGTGGCGAGGAATCCACCCAGTACGTCAACTTCTCCACCGGCGACGGCTTCGAGCCCGCCGTCACCATCGCCGTCGCCAAACGCAAATCCACCAACGCCGTCGATGTAGCCCACGCCGTCACCGCCAAGGTGGACGCGCTAAAGGGCAAGCTCATCCCCAACGACGTCGATCTCACCATCACGCGCCATTACGGCGAAACCGCCGCCGAAAAGTCCAACGAACTGCTCTTCCACATGGGCATCGCCGTTGTCAGCGTCTCTATCCTCATCGCCCTCGTCCTCGGCTGGCGCGAGTCCGGGATCGTCTTCGTCGCCATCCCCGTCACCCTCGCCCTCACCCTCACCGTCTTCTACCTCTACGGCTACACCCTGAACCGCATCACGCTGTTCGCCCTCATCTTCTCCATTGGAATATTGGTGGACGACGCCATCGTCGTCGTCGAAAACGTCGTCCGCCACTACCGCCTGCCCGGCAACCAGCAACGCCCCCTCGCCGACATCGCCGTCGAAGCCGTCGACGAGGTCGGCAACCCCACCATTCTCGCCACCCTCGCCGTCATCGCTGCCATTCTCCCAATGGCCTTCGTGAGCGGATTGATGGGCCCCTACATGCGCCCCATCCCCATCGGCGCCACCGCCGCCATGATATTCTCGCTCATCGTCGCCTTCCTGGTCACCCCCTGGGCAGCCATCCGCCTGCTCAAACGCAACGCCAGCCACGGCGAGGAACACGTCGAGGACCGCTTCACCCTGTTCTACCGCAAGGCCATGAACAAGCTCATCCACATCCCGGCCTACAAATACGGATTCCTCGGCCTCGTCACCGTCCTCCTGCTCGGCTCCATGGCCTTGGTCTACGTTGAGTTCGTCAAGGTCAAGATGCTGCCCTTCGACAATAAAAGCGAGTTCCAGGTCATCATCGACATGCCCGAAGGCACGTCTCTTGAGGAGACCGAACATGTCGCCCGCCTCCTCGCCCAGGCCGCCTTCGCCGAGCCCGAAGTCGTCAACGTCCAGACCTACGCCGGCACAGCGTCGCCCTACAACTTTAACGGCCTCGTCCGCCACTACTTCCTCCGCCGCGGCTCCAACATGGCCGACATCCAGGTCAACCTCCTGCCCAAGCACGACCGCGACCGCGCCTCCCACGAAATCGCCAAGGCCGTCCGCCTGCGCCTGCTGCCCATCGCCAAGGAAACCGGAGCCCGCGTCAAAGTCGCCGAAGTCCCCCCCGGCCCGCCAGTCCTCCAAACCCTCGTCGCCGAGGTCTACGGACCCACATCCGAAGGCCGCGACCGCATCGCCAAGGAGATCCTCGGTATCTTCGACAACATGGACGGAGTTGTCGACGCCGACTGGTACGTCGAAGACCCCCAGGACAAACTCACCTGGCATGTCGACCGTGAAAAGGCCGCCCTCAACGGCGTCTCAACCACCGACATCGCTCAAACCCTCACCGCCGCCTCCGCCGGCATGACCGCCGGCCTCCTCCACGTCGACAACTCCAAGGAGGACATCCCCATCGTCGTCCGGTTGGACCGCGCCACCCGCAGCGACGCCTCCCGCCTCGCCTCGCTCAAGGTCATGGGCCGTGCCGGCAACCTGGTCCCGCTCTCCGAACTCGTCCGCATCGAGAAAACCACCGTCGACCGCAGCATCTATCACAAGAACTTGATGCCGGTCACCTACGTGACCGCCGATGTCGCGGGCGTCATGGAGTCGCCCGTCTACGCCATCCTCAAACTCGGACCCGAGATCTCGAAGATCAAGGTCGAGGGCGGTTACGAGATCGAGCAATACACCGCCGCCCAGCCGTTCGACGACTCCAAATACTCCATGAAATGGGACGGCGAGTGGCACATCACCTACGAAGTCTTCCGCGACCTCGGCATCGCCTTCGCCGCCGTCCTGGTGCTCATCTACCTGCTCGTCGTCGGCTGGTTCCAGAGCTTCCTCACCCCGCTCATCATCATGGCCGCCATCCCGTTTTCCCTCGTCGGCATCCTGCCCGCCCACGGCATGATGGACGCCTTCTTCACCGCCACTTCCATGATCGGCTTCATCGCCGGTGCCGGCATCGTGGTCCGGAATTCGATCATCCTGGTGGACTTCATCGAACTCCGCCTCAAGGAAGGCATACCGCTCGATGAAGCCGTGATCGACGCCGGCGCGGTGCGGTTCCGGCCCATGATGCTCACCGCTGCGGCCGTCGTCGTCGGCAGCGCCGTAATCCTGTTCGACCCCATCTTCCAGGGTCTCGCCATCGCGCTGATGGCCGGCGAAATCGCTTCGCTGCTGCTGTCGCGCGTCACCGTCCCGATCGTTTACTACATCGCTAATCAGAGGAGCGTACAACAATGAACGTCGACCGTTACCTTCGCCTTATCGCCGGCCTGGTCATCATGCTGACCGTCTGGCTCAGCTTTGCCCACGACCCCCGTTGGCTCTACTTCACCGCCTTTGTCGGGCTGAACCTGTTCCAGTCGGCCTTCACCAACTGGTGCCCGGCGATGACCATCCTGCGCAAACTCGGCGTCAAAGGCTAAGCCCGGATCAAACCAGGCTGCGGGTTCCGTCGCGCCGCCGCCGCTTCGCCCGCTCAGCGTAGTCATAACAACAAACCGAAGGAGGGCCGGCCCGAAAGGCCGGTTCCTCTCTCCCCAGTCCTCGATCCCCTCGGCCGGCCACTCAGACGCGCCTTACTCCCCAGATTCGCAATTCCGTTGATCTATGGAACAATACTCAGACATGGGCCGCCTACTGACCGTTCTCATCCTCTCTGCCATGACACTCCCCACCCCCTCCAGCGCCGCCTACCGCGCATCGACAAGAACAATCGACGGCATCCAGGTCGTCTCGCTCGCCGACGACACCCGCGGCATGGAGGTCCTCATCGCCCCCTCCCTCGGCATGAACTCCTACTCGTTCAAGATCCACGGCCGCGAGGTCTTCTGGGCGCCGTTCACCTCGCCCGCCAACACCCAGGGCGCATCCATGTACGGCAATCCCCTGCTGTGGCCCTGGGCCAACCGTATCGACG
>JACZJQ010000063.1 GCA_014860455.1 Bryobacteraceae bacterium
AACGGAATCAGCAGCAGATCCGGCGCCAGGGAAATCAGCGACGATGGATGGTCAAACGACAGGTAGAACGCCATCAACGCCGCCGCGGCATACCCCTCCCGCCGGCTGAACATTGATTCGGCCGCCCTGCCGGCCAGCCAGCAGCACAGCAGCGCAAACAGCGCCCCGCCCACCCTCAACGCCCAGCCCGTCTGCGCCTCCAACGCCAGATAGATCCAGGCGTACAGCGGCGGCTTGTCGAACCAGATGTCCCTGTAAAGCTCCGCCCCTTCCAGAATCCGCCGCGCCGCCGCCAACCCGTAGGCCTCATCCACCCACAACACATCCACATGGCACAGCCTCACCACCAGCAGCAAGGCGAAACACCCCGCCCAGAACGCCGCCCGGCGCCACTCGCCCTCAAACTGTCTCATAAGGCATCCGGCTGATTATCTCCCACTGCTCACTCTCCGAGTGGTTGCGCAGCCGCATCCGGTGCGGGCGGAAGATCTCGGTGGCCTCGCGCGCCGGCAGCGACTCCGGCTTCACCCGGTCGTGGACGAAAAACGCGTTCACCCCCGCAGCATCCACAGCCACCATGCTGTAGCCCTTCGCCCGCCCCAACTTCTCCAGCGCCTTGAGCGACGCCCCATGATAGTATCCGCTCGCGTGCGCCTGCATCGCCGAAAACTCTGCATCGTAGGGCACCGTCACCGCCCGCTGCCGTCCCATCGACGCGTTGTATTCGATCACCACCACATCCGCCGTCTCATCTGGAACCGCTTCCCAGAGCCAGTAATCCATGCCGTCCACATCGATTGAAAGCACCCCCAGCGGCCCGCTTCCAACAATGCCCTCCACGTTCTCCGCCGTCACGAACGCCTGCCGCACCTCCACCCGGTTCGCCCGTCCAACCAGCATCCGCGCCACCAGTTTCCTCGCCGCCGACGCTCTCAGCGCCTCGCCCTCCACCATCACCCCGTCCCACCCCAGCACAAACCCCAGCACCGCCGTATTGCACTCCAACCCGTCCTCGACTCCGATCTCGACAAAGTTCTTGCTCACCCCCGCCATCTTCGCCAGGATGCCGAGCAGAATCCCGTCCTCGCCGTTTTGCGAAAACACCTGGAACTCATCGCCTTCGCCATCCGCGAACAGGGCGGGGAATCGCTCTCGTAGCACGACCCGTGCAAGATGCGCCCGCCGCGTCTCTGCGTCAAACAGCCGGTCATCCAGGTGCGAGAGGTTGTTCACTTTTCTCAACAGAGACGGCGGCAGATGCCGCCTCAGCCACGCCCGGTACAGCTTCATTGATCCCCTCGCATACCCTTTCAGGATATGACTACTCCTTAACCTCTCGCCGCGTTTTTCTCCCCCCAAATGCAGCGTGAAGCCGGACGCCAGAAAGCCCCAAGCTGCTTGCCTGGGGCTTCCTGTCGTCGCGCTTGGCGGGTCAAGCCGCCGTCTTGCGGGCGAACTCTAATTGCGGCGCTTCAGCGTCGGCCGCTCGTCGGGATCCTCGGTCTTCTTTTTGTCGTCGCCTTCGGCTCCGATCGGCTCAGTCGAACCCGGCGCCCGCCGCAGCGACGGACGGTTCGGATCCTCAGGCGTCGCGCGCCGCCGGCTCGACAGCATCAGGATACGGTTCTTCACATCCTCAAACTCCGACGTCGTCACCACATACTCCGGCCGAGCTTTGAGCAGTTCTTCAATGTTGTTCTGCGCCTTCACGATTCTGTCGCCTGTGGGCGGATGCGAACTGAACCAGCCCGCGATCGTGCCCGGCTTGCGCTTGTTCATCGCTTCCAGCTTCTCGAAGAAGTCCACAAACCCGTTCGGGTCGTAGCCGGCCTTGTACATGTACTGCAAGCCAAGCAGATCGGCCTCTTCCTCAAACCCGCGCGAGAACTTCAGGAATCCCAGCGGTATCGCCACCGATGCCGCCTGCCGGATGCCGTAGCCCGTCCAGCCGCCCATGAAGATCAGCGGAATCGTCGCCAGGTTCACCAACTGGCCACGCGTGGCCTGCTTGGTGCCGTGCCGCGCCGCGATGTGCGCGATTTCATGGCCCATCACGCCCGCGATCTCACTCTCGTTCTCGGCCAGCGTGATCAGCCCGGTGTTGACGTAGAAAAACCCGCCCGGCAGCGCCATGGCGTTGGGTTCGTCGGTGTCGATCACCTTGATGGTCACCGGAAACTGGCAATCCGAGTTGCGCACCAGGTTCTGCCCGATGCGGTTGACGTATTCGGCGATCACCGGGTCGTCGACGATCTTCGCCTGGCGCTCGATCTCCTGGGCCAGGCCCTTGCCCAGCGCGATCTCCTTCTCGATCGAATACCAGTTCAGCCCCTTGCCGACATCGCGCTCGCCGATGGCATCAGGGTCTTTCTTGCTGGGCTTCTTCTTCTTTTCGGTCTTCGTCTCGGCCGGCTTCTGATTCTGCGCCAGAGCCGGAGGCATCGACACGGCGAGCGAGAGGCTCAATCCGAGGATGGTTCGAAATGTGATGCTACCGATCGTCATCGCGCCGCTCCTTCTTGCCGGGTCCGTCTGCGTTCAGTATACGCGCTTCCAGCTTTCAGACCCGTTCCCTAATGTGTGTAACGTACACTCGAATAGATGGGTTACAACGATGTCGGGTCGCTTGATTTGTCGCTCCGCTACCGGAACGAGTTTCCTTCAGCCAACCGCCTGGTCTATTTGAACCACGCCGCCGTGGCCCCGCTCTGCCGCCGCGCCGCCGATGCCATGACCTGGCTCACACAGGATGCCCTGGAAAACGGCTCGCTCCACTACGACCGCTGGATGAAGTGCTACGACCAGTTCCGCACGGCCGCCGCCCGGCTTTGCAATGCGGAACCCGGCGAGATCGCCATGGTGAAGAACACCTCCGAAGGCATCGCCACCATCGCCCTCGGCCTCAAATGGCAGCCCGGCGACAAGATCGTCGCCTTCCGCGAAGAGTTCCCCGCCAACTTCTACATCTGGAAGAAGTTAGAAGAGTGGCACGGCGCCCGCGTTGAGTGGCTCTCCTACCTCGACCCTCTGGAGCAGGTAGAACAGGCCGCCCGCGGCGCCAAACTCCTCGCCATCAGCTTTGTCCAATATCTCAGCGGCTACCGCGCCGACCTCGAAGCCATCGGCGACATCTGCCGCCGCCACGGCGTCTTTTTTCTTGTCGACGCCATCCAGGGCCTCGGCGCCTTCCCCCTCGACGTCCGCAAAATGAACATCCAGGCCCTCGCCGCCGACGGCCACAAATGGCTGCTCGGACCCGAAGGCCACGGCGTCCTATACGTCCAGCAGGACTGGCAGGACCGCATCGAACCCGTCGAATTCGGCTGGACCACCGTCAAAGGCTACGTCGACTACGCCTCCCGCGACATGGCCCTGCGCACCGACGCCGGCCGGTACGAATGCGGCACCCTGAACACAGTCGGCGCCTTCGGCCTCACCGCGTCCATGGAACTGCTGCTCGAAGCCGGCATCGAAAACGTCGCCGCCGATGTCCAGCGTCTGGGCGACCAGATCGCGCGGGGCGCCCAACAGCGCGGCTACGAAGTGATGGGCGGCGAACGGACGCCTGCCACCGGTTCAGGCATCGTCAGCATCCGCAAACCCGGCGTCGACTCGCGCATGGTTCACGCACGCCTGCGCGAAGCCGGCGTCATGTGCGCCCCACGCCAGGGCTGGGTCCGCCTGTCGCCCCACTTCTACGTCACCCCTGATCAAATCAGCCGTGCCCTCGAGCTTCTCCCATAGCCGCCAACCCAGTCCGGCAAGTCGATGCAAGCGTCCAGGTTGCGGGCTGTGCGTCAACGAACTCCGAGCGGCTCTGTTTGCGCAGCATCAGCAGAACGGAGAGTGCGAGTATCCCGCATCGGCGTCAAGCCAAACAGGCGCTTGTACTCCCGCGCGAACTGGCTGGCGCTCTCGTAGCCGACCTCCAGCGCCGCGCTGCCCACATCCAGCCCGTGGATCGACATCCTCACTCGCGCTTCCTGAAGCCGGAGCTGCTTCTGATATTGGAGTGGGCTCATCGCCGTCAGAGCCCTGAAGTGGTGGTGGAGCGTGGAGACCCCCATTCCCGCGATCTCGGCGAGTTCCTCAACTCGTAGCGGCTTTGCATAGTTGTCCTTGATCCAGGCGATCGCCCTCGCCGTCCGTTGACACTGATCCCCCGACGTCGCGATGGCACGAAGCCGTGAGCCCTCCGGCCCTTCGAGGATCCGGTAGATAATCTCGCGTTCAATCAGGCCATGGAGGAAGGCGATGTCCTGAGGTCGGTCCAACAGTCGCATCAGCCGGCAGAAGGCGTCAAGCAATTCCACCGTCATCACCCCGATGGCGATAGCCGGACCTTTCACCACCTGTGGAGAAATCGGAATCTCCTCCCGGCTCAGCAGTTCCCTCACGACGGGCATTTGCAGCTTCATCGACATCGCGAGACAGGGCGTCTGCTCGCTTGCTTCCACCACCCTGGCCACCACTGGCAGGGCGACCGACGCCAGCAGGTAATGAGACGAGCCGTGGCAGAAGGTCTGGCCACCAAGCTCCACCCGTTTACTCCCCTGCGCCGTCCAGACCAAGCTCGGCTCATAGGTCATTGAACACGGCGGCGTCGGAGCCGTTCGCCGGTGTACCGTAAGGCCCGGTACTTCCGTAATCCGCTTCTGCTCTGGGCCAACGCATGCCGCTATCCTGCGAGCCAGTTCCTCTTTCAATTCTTGCAGCCGGTCTGGCGCCGCGATGAAGTCTCGGGTGGAATCGGGGATCATGACGCAGGCTCCTGCTGGGCCCAGAATACACCTCAGCCTCGCTATTTCGCTTGCCTTCGACAGGAATAGGCTAAAAGTCGGCAGGTTCGGGCTAACGCCGGCAGCCGGTACGGCCCTAAGCTTGAGCCAGGTGCCAGGATCCGGACCAGTCGGAAATCAGCGCTTGGCACATCGAATCTGAACACCCGGCTCACCGGTAAAGGACGTTTTCCGAGAGCCGGCCTGCATCGAATGATCTTCCACAAAGGAGTACGGCCAGTGAATTCCAGCGATTCCCGAAGGAGATTCCTCGCGGCCGGCCTTTCGCTGCCTGCTACCGCGTTCTCCACGCCGCAGGCGCCGATCAGGCCGGCCTCCACCTCGCCCTCACCCGGAGCCCTTGCCTACCGGACGCTCGGCAAGACCGGGCTGAAAGTGACGTCGGTCGGCTTCGGCTGTATGGTCACCTCCGATGAGAGTGTGGTCGCGCGGGCGGTCGACATGGGCATCACCTATTTCGACACGGCGCGCGTCTATGGGCGAGGCAACAACGAGCGTATGGTCGGCAGCGCCCTGAAGGGCCGGCGCGACAAGGTGGTTCTCTCCAGCAAGTCGACAGCCCGTACGGCCGCCGAGGCGAAAGCGCATCTCGAAACGAGCCTGAAGGAACTCGGCACGGATCACCTGGATATCTGGTACATGCACTTCCGTGACGAACCCGGAGCCATCTCCGACGAGATCATCCCGGTCTGGGAAGACGCCAAGAAAGAGGGCAAGATCCGGTTCATCGGCGTCAGCACCCACAACCCGAACGCCATCGCCGACCGCGTGTTGCAGGTCGGCAAGTTCGACGTCGTGCTCAGTACTTACAATTTCGCAATCGGTTCCGTGAACGACCCCGCCTACCAGCGTTTCGACGAAGCCGGCATCGGACTCGTCGCCATGAAGGTGATGGCCCCGGCCAGCCGCGCGTTCGGATTCAAGACCGGCGGCGAGCACTCCAATCGTCCAGGCGGTCCGCTGGCCGCGCTGAAATGGGTGCTGCGGAACAAGCGGTTCGGAACAACCATCCCCAGCATGACCGACACTGAACAACTGCAAGAGAACTTCCGGGCGATGTCGGAGCCGTTCGGGGCGCAGGAGGAGAAACTTCTCGCCGGCATCAACGAGAGCATCCGGCCGCTGTACTGCCGTATGTGCTATCAGTGCAGCGGACAGTGCCCGCAGGGCGCGGCCATTCCCGACACGATCCGCTTCCTCTCCTACGCCGATTTCTACGGCCAGTTCACCCTGGGCCGTGAGCATTTCGCGGCGTTGCCGGACGAGAAACGTGCGGTCCGCTGCGGCGAATGCGCATCCTGCGCAGTCAAATGCCCGAACGGCGTCAACATCCCGGAACGGATGGCGCGCGCCCAGGAACTGTTCGCGTAAATCGCTCTTGCCCTTCGCGGAGGCGCCGGCCCGCAAGGCGCGCGCCTCCCGCACGCCACTGACTTTAATCCGAACCCTACAGGAGCCAACCGCATGAAGATGTCACTTCTCGCAATGTGTCTTTTGGTCGCGAGCACGCATACGTCCTCCGCTCAACAACGGCCGGCCGCAGCCCACGCCCCGGCCCCCACCCAGGCCGAGCAGGAACTCATCAACCTCTCGAAAGACAAGTGGCTCTGGATGGCGGAGCGCAAGATGGAGCCGCTCGAAGCTTTGTTCCATGAGCAAGCCGTCTTCGTCCACATGGGCGGAAACATGACGCGAAGCGTCGAACTCGACGTCATCAAAAGCGGCAGGATCCACTACAAGCAGGCCGATATCCAGAGTGCGTCGGCGCGTATCGTCGGCACGACCGCGATCGTGTTGAGCAGGATTCGCTTGCTGGCAGTGGTTGGCGGCAACGAGGTCACTAATCCCTTCATGGTCACTGAGGTCTACCTGCGGGAGGGCGGCTCCTGGAAACTGGTCCAGCTCTCGTTCAGCCGGCTGATGGGCCAATAGCCGGGCCGCGGAGCGATGAACCCACCCCGAACAGCGTTGCTACTCGCGTTGCTCGTGAACTTCTCCGTCGCAGTTGCGGAGACCGGCGGCAGGGCCGATCACCTGACTGTCCAGAGCACGATCAGCGACATACTGGGGCACCCTGCGTTCGCCGGATTCGGTCGCCTGATCCTGCCCTGGGATGATCGCGTTTACGACGAGCGCCTGCCGCTCACCCGCATCGCTTCGCTGCTTCCGTATCACACTCACGTCGATCCGGAGACGGTGGTGACTGCGCTAAACCGCATGGTTGATGATGCTGCCGGCGGTCGGAAGTTGTTCTACAGCTTCTACTCCGCAGCGCAGATGCGGCAGGATCCGTCGCGAAGGCACACCGGGCTGTTCTATCTCCGGGGAAAGCCTGGCGCGCCGTTCGCAGTCATCTGCCCCGGCGGCGGCTTCTCCTATGTGGGCTCGGTCCACGAAGGCTTCCCGTATGCGGAGGCGATCAGCAGGCAGGGATACAACGCCTTCGTTCTGAAATACCGTGTCGGCCAGGGTGGCCGCCCGGCCACCGAAGATCTGGCCGCTGCGGTGTCCTACATATTCAAGAACGCCGAGGAGCTTCAAGTCGCCACTGGCGGCTATTCTCTGTGGGGCAGTTCGGCGGGAGCGCGAATGGCGGCGGCGATCGGCTCCCACGGCGCGGCGAGGTATGAGGGCAGCAACATCCCCAAGCCGGCGGCCGTTGTGATGGCGTACACCGCGCATTCGGACTACTCCTCACCCGAGCCGCCCACCTTCGCGGTCGTCGGCGAACAGGATGGTATCGCTCCACCCGCCAGCATGGAGAATCGGGTGGATGCCCTGCGCCGGTCCGGCACGGTGGTCGAGTACCGCAAGTACAAGAACCTCGACCATGGATTCGGAATAGGCAAAGGCACGAGCGCCGAGGGATGGATATCGGAGGCGGTCCGGTTTTGGGAAAAAGCGATCGGCCGGCTCCGATAAGAAACCTCAGTTCCTGACAGGAACATGGATAGGGGATACAAATGAGACTCCTCACAACAATTGGCGTCGCCCTCTGCCTCCTCACGCCAGCGGCGCGGAGCCAGACATCAGCCGCAGAAGTCGCGATTCGAATCACAAAAAGCGGCGCGCAACCTGCCCGGCCTGTGCTCGCCGACCACTTCACCGGCTCGGCGCGCATCGAGTCTCCCTTCCAGGCACCCGCGCCTGCGCGTGTCTCTGGCGCACGGGTCATGTTTGATCCCGGGGCAAGAACCGCATGGCACACCCACCCCTTGGGCCAGACCCTGATCGTCATAGCCGGCACGGGCCGGGTGCAGCGCTGGGGCGACTCTGTCGAGGAAATCCGCCAGGGTGACGTCGTCTGGATTCCGCCAGGCCAGAAACACTGGCACGGGGCGGCGCCCGGCAGTTCGATGACGCATATCGCCATCAGCGAACAGCTCGACGGCAAGACAGTCGACTGGATGGAAAACGTCAGCGATGCGCAATACGCCGCGCCCCTTCGTGGTCACGCGGCGCCCCCCGACGCTGGCACTCGGCCCAGGCCGTCTCAAGGCGCGATCGGCAGCTTTGCCCCCAAGCTGGCCCAGATCACCGACGACGTGCTCTACGGCGACGTCTGGGAACGTCCTGAGCTGTCCAAGCGTGACCGCAGCCTCGCCACAGTGGCGGCGCTGATCGGCATGAACCGCCCCGACCAACTCCGGTCCCACCTTCGCATCGCGCGCCAGAACGGCGTCACCCAGGAGGAGTTGATCGAAACCATCACCCACCTGGCCTTCTATGCCGGCTGGCCAAGCGCCGTCACCGCCATCGGCGTCGCCCGGGAACTTTTCGACAAAAAATGAGAGTGCGCCGGCTCCTCCAGGCGGCGGCACAATCAACCGTCTCCGCCTGGAGACCGGAGGACTCTCATCACGCGGCGCGCATTGCGTTTAGCGCCTGGATGCTTCGATCAATCCGGCTTGCGCACGACGAAGAACTCGTAGGCGTAGCAGTCTGAATGCTTCCGGTGCATCGCCGGCTCCCCGGCAAGCTGCTCCAGAACTTCGAGCGCTTCCTCGTCACCTCTGTACTTGCCGCGGAGTTCGCCGATGCCGGCCTCCATCGGCGTGTAGAAATCGTCCCACCAGGCTTCGTCGGGCAACGTGAAATGCCCGATCAACTCGAACCCGCAACCGGCAATCTCCGCCAGGACTCCGGAAACCGCGCCCATCGTCTGGTAGTCCAAGTCGAAGCTCGCCTTCACCTCGGCCGGCGGGTCCTCGACGCGCCAGACCGCATCGGTGAACGCCACGTAACCACCGGGGCAGAGAAGTCCGTGGCAGATGCGCAGTGCGTTCCCGATGCCGATGCTGTAAAGCGCGCCTTCTGACCAGACGAGGTCGAAGCTCTCCTGCGGCAGATCGAGGTCGCACATATCGCCCACAACCGCCGAAATGCGCTCCGCCAGCCCATGCGCGGCAGCGCTCTGGCGCAACCGCTCGATGTTCGGCTCGTGGCTGTCAACGGCGAAAATCGTCCCCGCCGTCAGTTCGGCCAGGTGAAGCGTCTGCCCGCCGGTCCCGCATCCCAGATCGAGCACCTCCGGCGCGGGCGGCAGGCGGCCGCACATCGAAAGCGCCCTCTCGGCGCAGGCACGGTTGCCCGGACCCTGCCTCGGCAAAGACTCATACAGCTCAAAGAAGATCGGCCAGAACCGCGCGGATAATTCGCTCATGTCGATGGTCCCCCGTTTTGGGAGTAGAGCCGTAAACTGTCTTGGGAGCCGGGGTGTCCCCCGTTTTTGGCGTAGAGCCAACCAACTGCTGGCGGGTTGGAGGCGCGGACCGGATTCGAACCGGTGAATAAAGGTTTTGCAGACCTCTGCCTTACCACTTGGCTACCGCGCCACTCTATTCAGCGGAAGGTACATTTCTACTATACCCGACCGCACAAATCCGCGCCGCATCCACCCTTACAATGTGTACAGTGCGATTCGTTCCCATCCTCGTCACGCTGCTGGCCGCCACCCTCGCTGCCCAGGTCGCCATCCTGCCTCTCTCCGAGGTCAAACCCGGCATGAAGGCCACCGGCAAAACGGTCTTCAACGGCGCCGACATCCAGGACTTCGATGTCGAAATCCTCGGCGTCCTTGAAAACGCCGGACCCAAGCAGTCCATCATCCTCGCCCGCCTCTCCGGCGGACCCATGGCCCACACCGGCGTCCTCCAGGGCATGAGCGGCAGCCCCGTCTATTTCAACGGCCGCCTGCTCGGCGCCGTCGCCCTCTCTTTCCCCTTTTCAAAGGAGCCCATCGCCGGCATCCGCCCCATCGAGGAGATGCTTTCGATCTCCACCACCCCCCGCGCTCCCCGCGCCGTCAACGCCTCCAATCCCTTCGACCTCGCCTCGCTTCTCCCCAAGCCCGAGTCCTTCGACCTCGGCCCCAACCGCCTTACCGAAATCGCCACCCCGCTCTGGCTCGGCGGCTTCACCCGCGCCGCTTTCGACCACTTTGCCCCCATCCTCCGCTCCGCCGGTCTCGAACCCGTCCAGGGCCTCTCCGGAGGCGGACGCCCTCCGCGCCGGTTGGGCGACCCATCCACCCTTAAACCCGGCTCCATGATCAGCGTCCAACTCATCACCGGCGACCTCGCCGCCGGAGCCGACGGCACCATCACCCACATCGACGGCAACCGCATCTTCGCCTTCGGCCACCGTTTCATGGCCACCGGCGACTCCGAAATGCCCTTCGCCCGCGCCGAGGTGATGACCCTCCTTGCCAGCCAGAATTCCTCCTTCAAAATCTCATCCTCCAAGGAATGGATGGGCGTCATCACCCAGGACCGTACCACCGCCATCCACGGCATCCTCGGCCGCCAGGCCGCCCTGCTGCCCGTCGATATCCGCGTCGTCAGCCGCGGCGGCGTCGCTCGCACCTGGAACTATCACATGGAGATGGTGAACGACCGTCTGCTTACCCCCCTGCTCGTCCAGATGGCCGTCTACTCCGCCATCGACGCCACCGAACGCACCGCCGGCCTCTCCAGCGTCTCGGTCCGCGCCCGCCTCCATGTTGGCCCCGGCCAGCCCTCCATCGCCTTTGATAACCTCTACACCGCCGAGCTCGGCGCACCCAACATGGTCTCGGCCTCGCTCGCCGCACCCGTCTCCGCCATCATGCAGGGCGGCTTCGACGACCTCAAACTCTCCGCAATCGAAGTCGACCTCGAAGTCGACAACGAAAAGAAACAGCTTCAAATCGAATCCCTCTGGCCCTCCAAACGCGAAGCCGAGCCCGGTGAGACCATCGACCTCACCGCCCTGTTCACCGGCGAAAACGGTCAGGAAATGACCAAAACTGTCCGTTACACCATCCCCGTCGGCGCTCAATCCGGACCCCTCTACTTCACAGTCGTCGACGGCGCCGCCGCCAACCTCGCCGAATACCGCCAGTTCTTGTTCGCCCCCCCGCGCAACAAGCCCCAGCTTGTCTCTTTCCTCAACGGACTCCGCCCCAACACCAAGGCCTACGTCCGCATCTGGCGCAGCCAGCCCTCCTGGCAGGTCCAGGGCGAAACCCTTCCCGCCCCGCCCCCCTCGCTCGCCTTGCTCCTCGGCGCCAGCTACCCCCAAACCGCCTCCGCCAAACTCGACGAAATCGAAATGGCCTCCGGCGGCTACATGATGACCGGTTCCAAGACCGCCATGGTGACCGTCAAACGCTAATGTCCACGGTGAAACAAGTCATGCGCATCCTCCCCACCCTCCTCTTGGCCTCCACCCTCGCATTCGCCGGCGGCGCTGCCAGTTGGGAATCCCACTCGTTCTCCGACTTCGTCCGTGGCCGCTTCACCGGCATTTCGCTCACCCGCGACGGCCGCCTCACCCTCGCCCCCCGCCTCGATACTCTCTTCTCTTCCGGCGAAACCGGCGTCTGGAGCGTCGCTTCCGCTCCCGACGGTGCTCTCTACCTCGGCACCGGCCACCGCGGACGCCTCTATCGCATCACCCCCAACGGCCAGGCCAGTTCCATCTGGACCGCCCCACAGCCCGAAATCTTCGCCCTCGCCGTCGACTCCCGCGGCGCCATCTACGCCGGCACCTCCCCCGACGGCCGTGTCTTCAAAATCTCCGGTAACCAGGTCACCGAATTCTACAACCCCCAATCGAAATACATCTGGGCACTCGCCTTCGCCCCCGACGGTTCCCTCTTTGTCGCCACGGGCGACAACGGCCGCATCCACCGCGTCACCCCGTCAGGCCAGGGCGAAGTCTGGTATGAAACCGGCCAGTCTCACGTCACCAGCCTCGCCCTCGACGTCCGCGGCCGCCTTGTCGCGGGCACCGAACCTAACGGCATCATCTACCGCGTCGATGCCAAGGACCGCGCTTTCGTTCTCTACGACTCCCCCCTGCCCGAAATCCGCTCCCTCGTTCCCATGCCCGACGGCTCGGTCTACGCCGCCGCCCTCGGCGGTTCCGTCACCCAGCGCCAGGTCCAGTCCGCCGCCGGCGCCGCCGAAACCCATAACATCCCCGTCGTCACCACCTCCATCACCGTCACCGCCGACGCCGCCGCCCAGCAAGGCGGCCTCGACGTCAAACCCAAACCCGACGCCTCCAAGCCCCAACCTCCCGCCTTTACTGAAGCCGCGCCCCCTACCTCCCCCGTTGTCGACATGTCCGGCGTCGAAAAGTCTGCCATCTACCGCATCGAGTCCGACAACATGGTCGAGACCATTTGGAGTTCCAAAGAGGAAAACGTATTCGACCTCACCGTCAATGGCCGCGACATCACGTTCTCCACCGATCAGCAGGGTCGCATCTACCGCCTCACCCCGGAACTCAAATCCGTCCTCGTTGTCGAAACCCGTGAAGGCGAAACCACTCGACTCCTCCAACAGCCAGCCGGCCTGCTCGCCGCCACCTCAAACCTCGGCAAACTCTACCGCCTCTCCCAGTCCATCGCCCCCACCGGCGCCTACGAATCCCCCGTCCACGACGCCGGCAACGTCGCCCGCTGGGGCCGCCTCGATTTCCGCGCCCAGCCCGGCTCCGGCACAATCGCCTTCCGCACCCGTTCGGGCAACTCCGAACGCCCCGACAAAACCTGGAGCGATTGGTCAGCCCCCATCTCCGCCTCCGCCGGCGCTCAACTCACCTCCCCCAACGCCCGCTACATCCAGTTCCAGGTCGAAATGCGCGCCGCTGGATCCATCCCCCCAGTC
>JACZJQ010000064.1 GCA_014860455.1 Bryobacteraceae bacterium
GGAGTCGCCGTCCAGGAGGTTCCCATCGCCGAACTCCAGAAGCAGTTGCTCGCCGAGGGGGCCGTTTTCGAACTCGGCATCGAATACCACAACCGGGCGCTGTCCCTTATCCGCCAGCGCTACGCCGGTCCGCCTCGCAAAGGTCCGGCGCCGTGGGCGCGGCCCGCGCCGAAGAAGTAGCCTGGAGAGCTTTCCAATGAACCTGCTTCGACTACCGGCTGCAGCCATCTGCCTGGCAGGATCGCTCTTCGCCCAGCAGGCCTTTGACCTGGTTGTTTACGGCGGCACGGCAGGCGGCGTTGCCACGGCCGTCGCCGGCGCCCGTCAGGGGCTTAAGGTCGCCCTGCTCGAACCTCGTGACCACATCGGGGGCATGGTGAGCGGCGGCCTGTCGGCAACCGACGTCGGCCGACGTGAGGTGATCGGCGGCATCGCGCTCGAGTTCTACTTCAGGACCGGCCGGCACTACCAGATGGACCGTTACCTTCAGGAACTCGCCTGGCGTCACGAAGCCAAGGTCGCTGAATCCGTCTTCAACGACATGGTGAGGGAAGCCGGCGTCACCGTCCTGAAGCGCCACCGCCTCCGCGAAAAGGATGGCGTCCGGAAGGAAGGCGCGAGAGTGGTCGAGATCGCGACTGAGAACGGCGCCCGCTTCCAGGCCAGGATCTTCGCCGACGCATCCTATGAAGGCGACCTCATGGCTCAGGCCAAGGTCAGCTACACCTTCGGCAGGGAAAGCGTCGCCCAGTACGGCGAATCCCTTGCCGGAGTCCGCGCCGTCACGCCCAGTCACCAGTTTCCGGTCGACATCCCCGCCCGCGACGAGCATGGCCGGCTTCTGCCCGAGGTCTCCGCCGAACCGCGCGGCGAGCCGGGCAGTGCCGACAAGCGGATCCAGGCTTACAACTTCCGCATCATCGGCACGAATGTCGCAGCCAACCGCCTCCCCTGGCCGAAGCCGGCCAACTACGATCCCGGCCGCTACGAACTTTTGCTCCGCTACATCCACGCCATGACGCCGTACCTCGGCCGCACCATGGAGTTCACTGATGTTTCATCCACCGGCCTCATCCCGAACGGCAAGGCCGATCTGAACAATCGCGGCGGATTCTCCACAGACTACATTGGCAAGAACTACACCTATCCCGAAGGCTCCTACGCCGAGCGGGAGCGCGTCTGGAAGGATCATGAGGACTACCAGAAAGGCTTTTACTACTTTCTGGCCAACGATCCGCGACTGCCTGAGTCGATGCGCCGTACCGCGCGCGAGTGGGGCTTGTCGAAGGACGAGTTCACCGACACAGGCAACTGGCCTCACCAACTCTACGTCCGCGAGGCCCGCCGCATGATCGGCGAATACGTTGCCATCCAGAAAGACTTGCAGACCGACCTCACCAAGCCCGACGTCATCGGCATGGGCAGCTACAATTCCGATTCCCACAACCTGCAGCGCTTCGTGAACGATAAGGGTTTTGTCGAGAACGAGGGTGACGTGCAGGTGGGCGTCAAGCCCTACCAGATCCCGTATCGCTCGCTGGTCCCCAAACGCGCCGAGGCCTCAAACCTCCTGGTGCCCGTCTGCTTCTCGGCCAGCCATGTCTCTTACTCCAGCATGCGGATGGAACCGCAGTACATGATCATCGGCCACGCCTCCGGCGTCGCCGCCGCGCTGGCTCTCAAGCACAACCTGGCCATCCAGGACATCCCCATGGCCGAGTTGCAGAAGACGCTTCTCGCCGAAGGCGCGGTGTTCGAGCACGGCATCGAGCACCACAACCGGGCGCTCACCATTATTCGCCGGCGCTTCCCGCCGCCGCCCCGCAAGGGTCCGGCGCCTCACGCGCGGCCGGCGCCGAAACAGTAAAGCGGAGATAACACACATGAATCCGATCCGGCTCCTCGCGGCGCTTGCATGCCTCGCAAGCTCTCTTTGCGCCCAGCAGAACTTCGACCTGGTTGTCTACGGCGGCACGGCCGGCGGCGTCATGACCGCCATCTCCGGCGCCCGCCACGGCCTGAAGACCGTCCTCCTAGAACCGCGCACGCACGTCGGCGGCATGGCGACTGGCGGTCTGTCGCGCACCGACGCCGGCGCCCGCGAAGTCATCGGCGGCCTGGCGCTGGAGTTTTATTACCGCGTCGGCAACCGCTACGAGATGCGCCGATATAAGAACCCCGTCGCATGGTTCTATGAGCCCAAGGTCGGCGAATCGGTCATGCTCGAAATGCTCAAGGAAGCCGGCGTCACGCTGCTGTTCAACCACCGGCTCCGTGAGAAGACCGGGGTGACGAAGAACGGCAACCAGGTCGTCGAAATCGCCATGGAGAACGGCGCCCGCTTCCGTGGCAAGGTCTTCGCCGACTGCTCCTACGAAGGCGACCTGATGGCGCAAGCCAAGGTCACCTACACCGTTGGCCGCGAAGGCTCGGCCCAGTACGGCGAATCCCTCGCCGGCGTCCGCGACCGCACACCCTACCACCAGTTCATGTTCGATGTCCCGGCACTCGATGCCTCCGGCAAGCCGCTGCCGGAGGTTGAGCCCGGTCCGCCAATCGCCCCCGGCACCGCCGACAAACGCGTCCAGGCCTATAACTTCCGCATCATCACCACCAATGTCGCAGCCAATCGCGTCGCCTGGCCGAGGCCGAAGAACTATGACGTGAAGCGCTACGAGCTGCTGGCGCGCTACCTCGATGCCTTCGTCAAAAACAAGGGCCGATCGCCGGTGTTCCACGAAGTCACGCTCATCGCCCCCATTCCGAACGGCAAGGCCGACTTCAACAACAACGGCCCCTTTTCCACCGACTACATCGGAAAGAACTACGACTACCCCGACGGCTCCTACGCCACGCGCGAGCGCATCTGGCAGGATCATGTCGACTACGTCCAGGGCTTCTATTACTTCCTCGCCAACGATGCCCGCGTGCCGAAGGACCTGCAGAAGGAAGTCAACGAGTGGGGCCTGCCGCGCGATGAGTACGTCGATTCAGCCCACTGGCCGCATCAGCTCTACGTCCGCGAAGCCCGGCGCATGGTCGGCGTCTATGTCGCCTCGCAGAAGGACCTCCAGACCGACCTCCGCAAGCCCGACGTCATCGGAATGGGCAGCTACAACTCGGACTCGCACAATGTGCAACGCTTCGTGAACGCCAAGGGCATGGCCGAAAACGAAGGCGACATGCAGGTGGCCGTGAAGCCCTACCAGATCCCGTTCAGCATCCTGCTGCCGAAGAAGGAACAGGCGTCCAACCTGTTCGTCCCCGTCTGCTTCTCCGCCTCTCACGTCGCCTATTCGTCGTTGAGGATGGAGCCGCAATACATGATCCTCGGCCACGCCGCCGGCGTCGCCGCCGCGATGGCCATCAAAGGCGGCATGGCCGTCCAGGACGTCAGCGTGCCCGAACTTCAGAAGATCCTGAAGTCCGAGGCCGCAGTCTTTGAATACGTCCGCACCCAGCAGCAGGACGCCTTCGACATGATCCATCGCAAAATGCAGCCCAAGGGCGTCGGCCGCTTCAACTGGGAATACTGAGCAGCGCGCCTCTCAGATTCGTGGACGGATCGCCGCGTAGACGGCCCGCGCGAAATGCGCGAGGTCGATTTGCACGGCGTTTCCTGGCAGCGGCGCGGCACGGTATCCGGCCTGCTCCAGCCAGCGCGACAACTCCGCCGCGCCCAACGCATCCGCCTTCGCTCCGCCCGGCGGCGTCCACTGCTTGCCTTCGAACTTCAGAATCCGCGCCAGGCGTTCGGCTCCATCCCCGCGCGTCAACAGTTTCGTCTTGTCCGCTCGATACCCCTTGTTCAGTCCCCGCGCGCCCAGATACTGGAACGCCGCGAAGTCCGTGTCGTTGAACGGCAGGTCCTCGTAAAACGCCACCACTCCGCTGCGCTCAACCAGCAGCGCCTGCAACTGGGCCACCGGCGCCTTCCTCACTTCCGTCTTCCTCGCGATCGCCAGATGAGCCGCGATTCCGCACGCCTCGCCCAGCACCATAAACACCGGTTCCATGCGCACGGCGTTGTACGCCACGTGGCTGCACGAGCATGCCACGGGAACAAGCAGCCCGTCGATCTTCCTGGGAACCACCACCCCATAGGGAACCTGGAAGGGTTCGTGATCGACGTAGAAATAGCCTTCCCTCACGCCCGGATGAGCCGGATCGTATTTGTGGTGGCCGTGCGGGTCGAACGCCCATTCGATCACCGCGATCG
>JACZJQ010000065.1 GCA_014860455.1 Bryobacteraceae bacterium
TCTCGAGACGACGGACTTTCGCCCTTATCGAGGTTGACCTCCGACTGCCGGGCGAGTTCATCTAGGTCGATGCCCTGAAGTAGGCTGAGTGCCCGCATTGCCTGAAGCAACGTCTCATGGATCTCCTCAAGGTCCTGCATCATGATCGCCCGGCCCGGTTCGGAGTTCCGACGGAAATTGTGTTGCCGGTAGAATGAATGAGTAAGGCGATTGCGCTCGTCCACTGCTTTCGAGAGCAGCGGCTCAATTTGGTCTAGGGTGCCTGTGTGGCGCTTCGTATTCCTGAGAAGCTGGCCGAACGTCTGACCGTTGATGCGGTGCATCAGGTCAGTAGCGCGTTTGCTGTCAACCTCTAGCGTCGGCGTAATAATACCCTCATCCACCGCGCCGAAGAACATGAGCACCGTGCCGAGGTCCGTTTCCACGATCTGGGCCGCCTCCGAGACTTCGCCGAATTTCCGGTACACGTCATCGAGCGTGGGCATGACAGCCAGTTTAGCCGCAATGACGAAGACAGGGGAAGGGCTCGGTAGTTCTCAAACGTTTTCGCCAAGTCGCCGGTGAATCGAATTTGGGACGGCCATATCTCTAGACGCCGCCATGTCTTTGAGGCTGGGACGGTCCGGTGGGGCTTCGATCGCCCGTGTCTTGAACAAGGTGGATTGTGTTCTTCTCCCGGTTTAGTGGATTCTAAATGAAGCCAATTGGTGAGCCGACAAAGCCCGCCAGAGAATGGAGTTTCTGAGACTTGAGCAGCGACGACGAACTTCCTTCCTTCAAATCCACCAAGGCCACGATGACTCACGCGAGCCCAGAGGAGTTGTTTTACCGGCTATCTGGTCGTGCAGCGTCACATGGCTACCTTCGTGGTGCCCAACAAGATGTCCTGAGAGAGTACGTGGAAAAGCACTGCACCACCGCTGATCTCGCGTTTGAACTACCGACGGGTGCGGGTAAGACAGCCGCCGGGTTGCTTGTCGCAGAATGGTGGCGATTGCAATCCCGGACCGTCGCCTATCTATCCCTCACCAAGCAACTCGCGGCGCAAGTACTCGAAGAGGCTCGGCGATTGAATGTAGACGTTGCCGATCTGCGAGGGACAAAAGCTGAGCGCAGCCCGGCAGAAGAGGGCCGATACCGGACAGGAAAAGCGATTGCCATTACTACCTACTCGAATCTGTTTAATGTCAATCCAGTACTGCAGGAAACGGACCTCATCCTGTTCGACGATGCTCACGGTGGAGAACAGTACGTAGCGAACTTGTGGACTGTTTCGGTGAGTGCGTCTCGTGATGGGGCACTCTATAACGCGTTGCTCGCTGCTCTTCGTCCAGGGCTATCTGCGGGGCAGCTTCGATCGATCTTGGATGAGTCGGCAATGGGTGGCGTTGAAATGGTCGATGTGCGAAGCCACCCAGAGTGTATCGAGCAGGTAGTCGCAGTTCTCGGCGGCGAGGGCGCAGAGGCGGCCCGTTTTGCCTGGAGTTCGATCAGGAATCGGATCCATACGTGTTTGTTTCTGGTGTCATCACACGGAGTCACGATTCGTCCACTGATTCCTCCAACCCATACGCATGAGCCGTTTGCGAAAGCTAAGCAACGGATCTTTATGTCGGCAACATTGGGTGGCGAAGGCGACCTGCAGCGTGCATATGGCACCCAGAAGATCGAGATGGTGCGCGCAAGGACCTCACAACGAGGGCGGTGCTACATCTTCGTTCCAGGAATCTACTGTGCGCTCGAAGCCACGGATCGGATTGTAGCAGCGGTGTTTGATCAACTGCCGGTGCGCAGAGCTGTTGTTCTGGCTCCTTCTGAACGAATTCTGGATCGCACGTTCGACCGGCTTCGCGCAGGGATGAAGGCTGAGCCGAAGAGACTTGGCGCAACGGACATCGCAAGCACCCTAGACACATTTGTGAAGAGCGAGAATGTTCTGTTGACGTTGGCGGGCCGGTACGACGGGTTGGATCTTCCTGATGATCAATGCCGGCTCCTGGTGATGTCCGAATCACCTGCAGCGATTAACCCACTCGAGCGCCACCTGAGTGAGCGCTGGAAGATGGGTCCAGTGCTCAGGAGACGCGAGCGGACACGATTGATTCAAGGAATGGGGCGCTGCACTCGCAACGCAACGGATTTCGCCGTTATAGTCTGGGTAGGCCAGTCTCTCGTGAATGCAGCAACCTCGCCGTCGCTATTGGGCGGGTTCCCGGGAGAACTGGCAGCCGAGATCCGTTGGGGTACTGAGCAATCCGAGTTGGCGGCCAACAGCGAATCTCAGCTCGCGCAGATGATGATCGGCCTGATACTTAATCCTGATTACCGGAAAGCGGCGGACGGAAGTATCGCGGAGATACAGGGCACGCAGGAGGCAGGGCATTCGGAGGACTACGATGCGGCGGGCGCCGATGAAGTCCGGTTTGCGAGGGCAATGTGGGATGAGAACTTCCAGTACGCGCATGAGACGGCACATAGCATTGCCGACCACTTAACCAGTCCCGACCTATCCGGCTACCGTGCTTGGTGGTGGTATTTAGCGAGCGTCGCAGCCTCACTCGCCGGCAACCAGCAGGCTGAAGAGAATTGCTTGACGCGTGGCTCAAAATGTGGTGTTAACTCAGGATGGTTGAACCAGTTGATGCAACGCCGCTTTCAGGCAATCGACTTCCAGAAGGATGTGGCAATTGTGGCGAATGCCGAGCCACTGTGGGACCATCTGGCGCGGTGGGGTTGGGCGGGTCCGGCTTTCGAACAGCGAATCGATACCATGCTCAACCACCTGAGTGGCTCCGATCATGCCGGCTATCACGAAGGTCTTGAGGCCTTGGGACAGTGCTTCGGAGCAATGTGCACGAGAACTACAAAACCAGGGGCGCCGGACGTGGTGTGGTCGTTTGCCAACGACCTACATCTCGCATTCGAAGCCAAGACGGAAAAGAAGACCACCAGTGAGTTGTCCAAGAAGGATCTCCAAGAGGCAAAGGGGCACGTCGATTGGATCAAGGAGTATTTGAGTGAGGAGTCGGCTGCGGTTGAGATTCACACAATTGTTGTGTCTCCCACGCCGGAAGTCCACCAGACCGCCCTCCCGTTCGTCGGAGGCCTGTTCTACCTGTCGCCCAAGACAATTTTGCAGATCGCGAGGCGAGCTAGTGCAGGTGCACGAAAATTGCGTGTCACTTTCTCTGGACGTGAATTCGCAGAGGCTGCTGTCGAGTTCTCCTCAATGATGCGGAGCCTGCGGCTGGACCTGGCAGCGATGAAAGAAGCATTCCTTGAAAATCGATTGAAAAAGACCTAGAACCCGCGCAAGCCGTGAATTGGGCCTCGAACAAGTTATCACGCAAAGGCGAGGCAACACAACGGCTGGTCTTGAACTGGGCCGAACTGCGGCGTCGGCGTTCACTCACCCGGGTTGACGGTGGCGGCTAGGAGGACGGCGGGGTTTTCTTTTAATTGGGCTAGGACGGCGTCGGGGACTTCGGTGTCTACTTCGACCAGGGCTACGGCGTGGAGGGGTTTGCCTTCTGTCGAGGGGGTTTCCTGGCGGCCTAGGGAGAAGTTGGCGATGTTGATGTTGTTCTTCCCTAGGACCGAGCCGACGTGGCCGATGACGCCGGGGACGTCGTTGTTGCGCATGTAGATGAGGCGGCCGGAGAGCGGGCACTCGACCTGGATGCCGTCAACCGAGACAAGGCGCGGCTTGCCGACAATGACGGCGCCGGTGACGGAGGTGACGCCGGCATCGGTTTCGAAATCCACCTGGATGGCGTCCATGGCCGAGGTGCGCGGGGAGTGGTGTTCGCCGACTTCAATGTTGCGCTGGCCGGTGAGTTGCATGGAGTTGACCATGTTGACGCGGCCGGCGAGTCCGCGGGAGAGGATGCCGGCGACGGCGGCGTTGCGCAGAAGGCGGGTGTTCAGTTCGGCGATGCGGCCGGTGTAGGTGACGCGGATGGACTTCGGGTTGCCCTGGGCGACGTGGGCGGCGAACTTGCCGAGTCGCTCGGCGAGTTCGATGTACGGGCCGACGGCGCGGTACTGCTCGGGCGAGATGGCCGGCATGTTGACGGCGTTGATGGCGATGCCGTTCTGGAGGTATTCGACCATCTGTTCGACGATGCGGATGCCGACGATTTCCTGGGCCTCCTCGGTGGAGCCGCCGATGTGGGGGCTGGCGATGACGTTGGGGGCGGTGAGGATGGGTTCGTCAGCGGCGGGGGGCTCGGGGTCGAAGACATCGAGTCCGGCGCCGGCGACTTTGCCGGAGACGAGAGCGGCGCAGAGGGCGGACTGGTCGATCAGTTCGCCGCGGGCGCAGTTGACGATGCGGACGCCGTCCTTCATTTTGGCGATGGTTTCGGCGTTGATGATCTTCTTCGTTTCGGGGGTGACGGCGAGGTGGAGCGAGACGTAGTCGGATTCGGCGAGGAGGGTTTCCATGTCAACGAGGGTGACGCCGAGGTCGGCGGCGGTTTGGGGGTTGACGTAGGGGTCAGAGGCGACGATGCGCATCTCGAATGCGCGGGCGCGGCGGACGGTTTCCTGGCCGATGTTGCCGAGTCCGACGACGCCGAGGGTCTTGCCGCGGAGTTCGTTGCCGAGGAATTTCTTCTTTTCCCACTTGCCGGATAGGGTTGACGCGGAAGCGGCGGGGACCTGGCGGGCGAGCGAGAGCATCATGGCGAGGGTGTGCTCAGCGACCGAGACGGCGTTGCCGCCGGGGGTGTTCATGACGAGGACACCGGCAGCGGTGGCGGCGGGCAGATCGACGTTATCGACGCCGACGCCGGCGCGTCCGATGAGGCGTAGGTTGGGCGCCTTGGCGAGGGTGTCGGCCTTCACCTTGACAGCCGAGCGGACAACCATGGCGTCGCAGTCGGCGAGGTGGGGCTCGTATTCCTTGGGGTTGGAGACGATGATCTGCCAGCCTTCCTGCTTGCGGAAGAGGTCGACGGCGGCAGGCGACATCGGTTCGGCGATGAGGATTTTCATACTGCTCCCTTATGCCTTTTTGAACGCGGCTTCGGCATAGATCTTCTGGACGGCGGCGACGCCCTTGCCGAATTCGACGGGGACGCCTTTGGAATGGAGGATGAGTTCGAGTTCGGCGATCAGGGAGAACATGTCGGCGAAGTCGAAGTAGCCGAGGTGGGCGATGCGGAAGATCTGGCCCTTCATGGTGCCCTGGCCGTTGGCGATGATGGCGCCGAAGTTGTTGCGGAAGCCCTTGACGATTTCGGAGGAGTCGAGGCCGGCGGGGGCCTTGATGGCGGTGACCGAGGAGGAGGGGGAGTTGGGTGCGAAGAGTTCGAGGCCGAGTGTGGTGGCGGCGGTGCGGGTGGCGTGGGCGAGCATCTGGGCGTTGGCGACGAGGTTGTCCATGCCGAGATCCTTGATGTACTTGAGCGACTCGGAGAGGGCGAGGATGAGGGAGACGTTGGGGGTCCAGGCGGACTCGCCCTTGTCGGCCATCTTCTTTTCCTTCTTGAGGTCGAAGTAAAGGCGGGGGAGGGTGGCGGAGGCGCCCTGTGCCCAGGCCTTGGGGGAGACGGAGATGAAGGCGAGGCCGGGGGGGATCATGAATGCCTTCTGGGAGCCGCCGATGACGAGGTCGAGGCCCCAGCCATCGATGTCGAGGGGCATGGTGCCGAGGCCGGTGATGGCGTCGACGATGCAGAGTGCGCCGTGGGCCTGGCAGAGTTTGCCGATGGATTCGACATCGTGGGCGGCGCCGGTGGAGGTTTCAGAGGCCTGGAAGAAGACGCCTTTGGCCGAGGGGTTTTCCTTGAGGGCTGCTTCGACGCGGGCGGGCGAGACAGTGTCGCCGTATTCGGCTGTGAGGACGGTGGCGTCGAGGGAGAAGGCCTTGGCGAGTTCGACCCAGCGTTCGCCGAACTTGCCGGCGGACAGGACGATGACCTTGTCGCCGGCGGAAAAGAAGTTGGAGACGGCGGCTTCGAGGGCGCCGGTGCCTGAGCTGACGGTGATGAGGACGTCGCCCTGGGTGCCGTAGACGTGTTTCAAGTCGGCGAGCACTTGGGGATATAGTTTGATGAAGTCCTGGGTACGGTGATGGATGTCGGACGCCATCATGGCGTGCAGAGCACGGGGCAGGAGAGGCGTCGGGCCCGGGGTAAGGAGTCGCTGCTTCTTGATAAACATGGCTGTGGGATGATTGGGGGAGTAAACCACTTAGGATATCAAAATCATGGCACTGATCGACCAACTGCAGAAGGACATTTTGGTGGCGATGAAGTCGAAGGAAGAGGCGCGGCTGGGGGCGATCCGGATGTTGAAGGCGGCACTGATGAAGGAGAAGGTGGACAGCATGAAGCCGCTGGACGAGGCGGCGGAGATGCGGATTCTGAACATGCTGATCAAGCAGCGCAGGGAGTCGGCGGATATGTTCAGGCAGGGTGGGCGTGAGGAGCAGGCGGCGAAGGAAGAGGCCGAGTTGAAGATGATCGAGGCCTATATGCCAGCGGCGGCGACGGCGGAGGAGATTGCAGCGGCGGTGGCCGAGGCGATGGCGGAGACGGGGGCGACCGGGGCCAAGCAGATGGGGTTGGTGATGAAGGCGGCGCAGGCGAGGTTGGCGGGCAAGCGGGTGGATGGGCGTGCGTTGAGTGAGTTGGTGAAGGGGAAGCTGGGGTAGCGTCGCCGCGGCGGAACATTTTACTGGCAAAATACGGCGGGTTCCTCTATCTTGACAGAAGTGTATGCGCCCATGACCGGGTGCGGCTGAGCCCATGGCTACCAGGAGGAATGCATGAGCGGAGTGAGAGTGCTGGTGGGGACGAAGAAGGGCGCATTTGTCTTGTCGGCGGACGGCAAACGGACGGACTGGAAGATAGACGGGCCGTTGTTTGCGGGGTGGGAGGTGTACCACGTGAAGGGGTCGCCGGTGGATCCGAACCGGATTTATGCGTCGCAGACGAGCGGGTGGTTTGGGCAACTGATCCAGAGGTCGGACGACGGCGGACAGACGTGGGCGCCGGCGGGCAACGAGTTCAAGTATGACGGCGTGCCGGGGACGCACCAGCACTATGACGGGACGGAGCGGCCGTGGGAGTTCAAGCGGGTGTGGCATCTGGAGCCGGACGCATCGGATGCGGATGTGGTGCTGGCCGGGGTGGAGGATGCGGCGCTGTTCAGGACAGTGGACGGGGCGAAGTCGTGGCAGGAGGTGTCGGGGTTGAGGGCGCATGGTACGGGTCCGCAGTGGCAACCGGGGGCGGGAGGGTTGTGCCTGCACACGATTTTGACGAGCCCGTCGAGGCCGGGCAGGATCACGATTGCGATTTCGGCGGCGGGGGCGTTCCGGAGCGACGATGACGGGGTGACGTGGAAGGCGATCAACCGGGGGTTGAAGTCAGAGTACATTCCGGACCCGGATGCGGAGGTGGGCCACTGCATTCATCACGTTGCGATGCACGGGTCGAGGCCGGATGTGTTGTTCATGCAGAAGCACTGGGACGTGATGCGGAGCGACGATGCGGGGGACACGTGGCACGAGGTAAGCGGCGATCTGCCGACGGATTTCGGATTTGTGATTGATGTCCACGCGCATGAGCCGGAAACGATTTACGTTGTGCCGATCAAGAGCGACTCGGAGCACTTCCCACCGGAGGGGAAGCTGCGGGTATACCGGAGCAGGACGGGCGGCAACGAGTGGGAGCCGCTGACGAAGGGGCTGCCGCAGAGCGACTGTTATGTGAACGTGCTGAGGGACGCTATGGCGGTGGACGCGCTGGACGAGTGCGGCGTGTATTTCGGGACGACGGGGGGGCAGGTGTATG
>JACZJQ010000066.1 GCA_014860455.1 Bryobacteraceae bacterium
TTCCAATCCATCGTCCGCCGCTCGCTGCCCTGCTTCGTCCGCCGCCCCCGCGGCCTCGATATCTTCGCCGCCTGCGGCCAACTGAAAAGGATGGAATCCGCCCCAGACCCCCTTGTCCAGTTCAATCCCTGAGCGTCACGCCGCCGGATGCCGCAGCAGGTCCAGAAACACCTGCGCCGCCCTCTGGAAACTCCGCCGCCGCCGGTGGATAATCCCCAACGGCCTGAACAACGGCGCGCTCAGTGAAATCGTTTTCAGCCGCCCTTCCGCCACGTCAGACTCAAGCATCGGCGCCGGTAGAATGCTCACGGCCGACCCCATCCGCAGCGCTTCCTTCATGCTCTGGATGTTGTCAAACCGCATCACCACATGCACCTTCACTCCGTGCTCTCTCAGGAACCGCTCGATATCCCGGCTGATCGGCAGATCCTCATCGAATGCGATGAACTCAATCCCGTCAAGCTCGCCCGGCGTCAGCGAACTGCGTCCGCTCAACCGGTGACCCGCTCCGCACGCCACCACCATCTCCTCGTTCCGCCATGGCAGCGCCACGACGTCCCGCGTCGCCTCCGGATAACTCACCAGCCCCAAATCCACCCGGTCGTCCGCCACCGCCTGATACACCTTCTCAGGCCTCAGATACGCCACCTCCAACTGTGCCGCCGGCAATCGCCGGTGGAACTCCTCTTCCAGTTTCGACATCTCGGATAGCCCCACCGAGTAGATCGCCGCGATCTTCAGCGCCCCCCCGTCGCCGCCCCTGATCTCCTCCAATTCCGTGTAGAACTGCTGTTGTCGCCTCAGCACATCACGCCCAAACTCATACATCGCTTTGCCCGCCGGCAACACATCCAGCGGCCGCCGCGACCGGTCCAGCAGTTGTGCCCCCAGCACTCGCTCAAGTTCCTGCACCGTCTGGCTCGCCGCCGATTGCGTCACCCCATTCAGCGCCGCCCCCCGGCTGATGCTCCGGTTCTGCACGATGTCCTTGAACAGTTGTAGTTGTGAAAGATCCACGGTTGAATCCTATCATAAGACCGTCTGATGCAACAATCATCCTATATTCACTTTGACTGATACACGAGCGGGCCTTATACTCAGAAGATGAACACAGGCAATCCCTCCCCATCGGTCGATCTGACCCTAGCAAGGGGTTTGCCCGCCCCCGCAGGCCTCTATCATCCGGCCAACGAGCACGACGCCTGCGGTATCGGTTTCGTCGCCAACATCAAAGGCGTCAAGTCCCACGATATCATCCTCAAGGGCATCCAGATTCTGCTCAATCTGACCCATCGCGGCGCCTGCGGCTGCGATCCTGAAACCGGCGACGGCGCCGGCGTCATCATCCAGATCCCCCACGCCTTCTTCGCCCGCGAATGCGCCCGCCTCGGCTTCATCCTCCCGCCCCCAGGCCATTACGGCGCCGGCATCGTTTTCCTGCCCGTCGAACCCCAGCCCCGCCTGCTCGTCGAAAGCATCATCGAACGCATCATCCAGGAGGAAGGCCTCCAACTGCTCGGCTGGCGCGATACCCCCGTCGATGCCGACGCCATCGGCCGCATCGCCCGCGCCTCCCAGCCCTACATCCAGCAGGTCTTCATCGGCCGCATCTCCGGCATCGAAGAGGACGCCTTCGAACGTAAGCTCTACGTCGTCCGTAAGCGCATCGAATCCGAAGTTGCCGCCTCCGACATCCGCGATAAGAACTTCGTCTACATCCCTTCGCTCTCCTGCCGGACCATCATCTACAAGGGCCTCCTGCTCGCCCCACAGATTTCGCGCTTCTACCGCGACCTCTCCGACCCCGAATGCGTCAGCGCTCTCTGCATGGTCCACCAGCGCTTTTCCACCAACACTTTCCCCTCCTGGCAACTCGCCCACCCCTTCCGCTATATCTGCCATAACGGCGAAATCAACACCGTCCGCGGCAACGCCGCCTGGATGCACGCCCGCCAGGCCATCATCTCTTCGCCCCTGTTCGGCAACGACCTCAAGAAGATCCTCCCCATCGTCCAGCCCGGCGGCTCCGATTCCGCCACCCTCGATAACGTCATCGAACTGCTTACCCTCGCCGGCCGTCCCCTGCCCCACGTCATGGCCATGCTTATCCCCGAGGCCTGGGACGCCGACTCCACCATGCCCGCCGAAAAACGGGCCTTCTACGAGTACCACGCCTCTCTCATGGAACCCTGGGACGGCCCCGCCTCGGTCGCCTTCACCGACGGCCGCCTCATCGGCGCCACCCTCGACCGCAACGGCCTCCGACCCTCCCGCTACCTCGTCACCAGGGACGACCTCCTCATCGTCGCCTCCGAAACCGGCGTTCTGCCCGTCAAGCCCGAAGACGTCGTCTACAAGGGCCGCCTCCAACCTGGCCGTATGTTGCTCGCCGACCTCGCCCAGGGCCGCATCGTCCCCGATTCCGAAATCAAATCCACCCTCGCCTCCCGCAAGCCCTACTCCGAATGGCTCGAGGCCCAGCAGATCCGCCTCGATAAACTCCCCGCGCCCTTCCGCGTCCACCCCACCGATCACGAAACCATCCTCCAGCGCCAGCGCGCCTTCGGCTATACCGAAGAGGATCTCCGCATGATTCTCACGCCCATGGCCGAACAGGGTCAGGAACCCATCGGCAGCATGGGGACCGATACTCCCCTCGCCTGCCTTTCCGACAAGCCCCAGCCCCTGTTCCACTACTTCAAGCAGCTCTTCGCCCAGGTCACAAATCCCCCCATCGACCCCATCCGCGAAGAACTCGTCATGTCGCTCACCAGCTACATCGGCACCGAGCGCAACATCCTCGACGAAACCCCCCAGCACTGCCACACCCTCAAACTCGAACACCCCATCCTCACCAATTGGGACCTCGAAAAGCTCCGCCGCATCAACATGGGCGAGTTCCTCTCCACCACCATGCCCATGCTTTACCGCGTCGACGGCGGCGGTAAGGAACTCGAACGCACCCTCGACGGGCTCTGCCGCCGCGCCTCGCTCGCCATCAAGAACGGCTATACCGTCCTCATCCTCTCCGACCGCGGCATCGACGACGAACTCGCGCCCATCCCCTCCCTGCTCGCCCTCACCGCCGTCCATAACCACCTCGTCCGCGAAGGCACCCGCACCCAGGTCTGCCTCATTATCGAAAGCGGCGAACCCCGAGAGGTCATGCACTACTGCCTGCTGATCGGTTACGGCGCCAGCGCCGTCAACCCCTACCTCGCCATCGAATCGCTCGAAAACCTCGCCGTCACCGGCCAACTCCCCGACGGCCTCACCTTCGAAAAGGCCCTCAAAAACTACAAGAAGGCCGTCAACAAGGGCCTTCTCAAGGTCTTCTCCAAGATGGGCATCTCCACGCTGCAAAGCTACCGCGGCGCCCAGATCTTCGAAGCCATCGGCCTCAGCCAGTCCCTCGTCGACAAGTACTTCACCGGTACCCCCTCCCGCATCGAAGGCATCGGCCTCGACGTCATCGCCGAAGAGACCCGCCGCAAACACGCCCACGCCTTCGCTCCCTTCACCGACTCGGAAACCGGCCTCGACATCGGCGGCGCCTACGCCTGGCGCGCCCACGGCGAATACCACCTCATCAACCCCACCTCCATCTCCAAGCTCCAGCACTCGCTGAAACAGGACAGCTACGCGACCTACAAGGAATACTCCGACAGCATCAACAACCAGAACCGCCAGCTTTCCACCATCCGCGGCCTCATGAACTTCAAGTGGGCCGAGAAGCCCATCGCTCTCGACGAAGTCGAACCCGCAACCGAAATCGTCAAGCGCTTCGCCACCGGCGCCATGTCGTTCGGCTCCATCTCCAAGGAGGCCCACGAAACCCTCGCCATCGCCATGAACCGCATCGGCGCCCGCTCCAACACCGGCGAGGGCGGCGAGGACGAAGCCCGCTTTGAACGCGACCCCAACGGCGACTGGCGCCGCAGCTCAATCAAACAGGTGGCCTCCGGCCGTTTCGGCGTCACGACAAACTACCTCATCAACGCCGACGAACTCCAGATCAAGGTCGCCCAGGGCGCCAAGCCCGGCGAAGGCGGGCAACTCCCCGGCCACAAGGTGGACGACAACATCGCCCGCGTCCGCCACTCCACCCCCGGCGTCGGCC
>JACZJQ010000067.1 GCA_014860455.1 Bryobacteraceae bacterium
GAATCACCCCCAACGCTCGCCACCGCGCCAGGTGGCCGCGTTCCTCAATCGTCAACGCGCCCATGCGCTCCAACTGGATCGGTTCGGACTCATCCGTCCGCGCCTCTACGCTCTCGAATTGCCACCAGCCCGCCGCCCTCGTACATGGGTTCGTGATGAGTTCATGCCGGTGTGCAAACCATGCCGCCCGCGCGTCGGCTTCGCTCTCAAATGCGCCATCGCCGCCGATGGTCAAGGCCCAGAACTGCCGCTCCGGTAACTCGTAAGTTCTCGCCACGCGCCGCGCCCGCCGCATCAGGAGCCCCCCGGCCTGCCAATCGGATTTGGCATCACCACGTCGAGGTTGAGCGCCTTCAAGCCCCGCATGAGCGCAGTTCTGGCGTCTCGCTCCACCATCGTTGCCGGGTGCTGCTTTGGCTGCCCGAAGCGGTCCTTTACCGTGATGCCCTCTTTGGCGAGTACGGCCTGCGATTCGCGGAGCCGGTCGAAGGCCTCTAAGGTCGATTGCAGGGTCAGGAGCCCCGGTTGGTCGTCAATGTCAAACTCGGCCATCAGCCGCTTCCACCAGCCCCGCGCCTCTTCGCTCAGATGGCGAGGCGGCCTGTGATTCTTGATTTGATCTGAACTTCTCATAGTGAAAAATCACCTTTCATGCGCGTTCGCCTTCAATGGGCATTTTGTGTTTGACATCGCTGGCTATTTTGCCCCCCCTACCCCTACCTCCAGGTACAGATTGCCACTCATCGCCGGTCCTCGCCTTGGTCATCGGCGTCAAGCGTTGCCGCGCCCCGTGCGATGAGCACTGACCATAACTTCTCCGCTCGGGCGAGGTCGGCCAGCTTGTTGTGCTCGAACCCGTTGCCGTCCTTCCCGCTGCGGATCAAATTGAACATCCGCGTCCTGAGAAGCGCCGATGAAGCGCCGAAGTCTGATTTCGCGTCGGAGTCAATACGGCCTATCGCCATTGCTCACCGTCCTCCTCTACCGCTGCCCCGTTGTGCGGCGTTCACCGTCAGCCTGCTGTTTGGTACACGCTGGACTGGAACGCTGCGCCGTGGCGGTCCTGTGCGTCGGAATGGGCGCTGTGGATGTTTATGCAAAGCTCTCCTCTCCGTCGCCCGCTTGGGCGATCTCATCGACGGGCAACAAATAGACAAGTTCTGCTTGGCGTTCCTTCGTCGGCCCGAAGATGTTCTCCAGCCTTAGTCGGCCATCGGGCAGGAGCGAGCAGGCGACACCCCGGAAGCCCACCGTTGCCGCCCATTGCCGGAAGCCCGGATCTTCAGGCGACGGGTGAGAGTAGTTCGCTTGACGTTGATGGCTGCGCTTTGGGTTTGGCATGACGGATCTCGATAACCTCAGTTGGATGTAACAGTGCTTCAACGACGGCAGCCCGCTTTGGGCATTCGTCGCCGTATGGAATCGGGTGTTTGAGGGGCTTGCGATACAGAGTGCGCGGCCCCGCCAGGTCCGTGGCGTAAACCTCTCGAACCCTCGGGTCCGATATCGGGTCGAGGTCGCGAATAAGGGGCGCTATCCAGTTAACGTAATCGGGCTGAAGAGTGTAAACCCTCGCGTGAATATTTTTGATGTGCCGGTGGATATTGGCACGCGAAGAGCCCACCGCCGCCGCTATCTGCCTCACGCTCAGGCCGTCCAGATGAAGTCGAAGTATTCGTTGCTGTATCGGCGTCAGCACGCCGCCTAGATCAGGCAGGATCACCGTCTCACGCCAACCTTGAGCGGCTAGGTCGGCGTCCACCAGCCACGCGCCGGGATCGGTGTCGCCTGCCGCGCTCTCGCCCCAGGACGATGCGGAGAGCTCGGCGGGTTCAGCCCGGTTATCGGAGGCGAATCGCCGATGCATGGAGTCGATAGACTTCCACCCCAGAAGCCGCCGATTCGACCGCCACCAGTCATTGAGGCGGGATGCACAGGCCATTTTCAGCCAGCGCCAGCAGATCGGCCCGCCCCGGTCGTGATTCCTTGCCGCCGTCGCCCAGGTTTCGAGTACAAGGTCATCCACGTCGAAGAGACTGGGCGGGATGTTATACGTCTCAAGTTCGCGATAAGCGAAGCGCCGGAGGCGAGCGTCCCATCGGCGATAGGCCGCGTCGAAGTCGTGGCGGTCGGCTTCGGCGGAGGTGGGGGCGGTCATCGCCGCCCCCCTCGCTCCACCTCCACCGACGCGCCCAACTTGTTGCGAACCACGCCAAGAAACCAACCGTAGGAGTCGATTTCCTTGTGCCCGTCGCAAGCCTTGAGGATTACCGCTTCGATGGCTGCGGCCCCGGCGTCCGGTGCTTCGCCGATCACCTTCGCGACAATAGCATCGTCGGGAGGCTCCCACTCCCGGCGCGTAGCGATCTGCCGCCCGCTGTGCATCGCCCGCCGTATGCGTTCGGTGACATCGGGACGGACGATGAGCCCACCAGCCTTGATGAACCCAGACGGCGACGAACGCCCGGACGGACGAGACGTTGCAGGAAGAATCAAAACAGGCGACGACGACAAACCGGAAGCCTCGGGACCGCCGATCTCTACGGAGTCACCGTGAGGTTGCGCGGGGTCCGTCTTGTCGTCTCTCTTTTCTTCTTTTTGTCTGTCCGTCCGTCCGTCCGTCCGTCTTTTCGTCTTAGGTACAGGCTCGCTAGTAGGGTCGCTGATAGGGTTGCTAGTAGGGTCGCTATCGAAGTTGCTGATTCCGCGACGGTTATTCGCTGCAATTCGACCACCTTCGCGCCCCGCTTTTACGGCATCTTCAATCCGACCTAGAGCAGTATTGTATTCAAGGTCGAGTTTTGGGTTCACAAGTTGGTTTCGTTGCCGTTTCCAGCCGCGCAGGACGCGCGATTTCATCGACGCCCATGTGTCGGCAGTGACACCCAGGATGCGGGCGAGCTCGCTATCGTCTGCCGGGAGCCTTGCGTTCTGGAGCCACGCATAGCCGTGGAGCCTTAGCCATGCTCCAACTTCGGCAAGCGAGAAACCCAGGAGTGTGACGCCCAGGAGTTCTCCGGCGTTGACGTTGAAGAAAGATGGCTTGCGGGTGAAGTCGCCCCCCGACTGCCGCCGCTTCATGCAGCACCCCTGAGAGCCGCATCCACGGTGCGGGCGGTTTCGTGCCGGTGGAGCAAGGCCCGCAGGCTGCCCAGGGCGTCCGCCTGCCGCTGGAGTGTACCGATGGTGGCCTCGATAGCGCGGACGCGATCGAGCGCCAAGGTCAGGGCGGCCACGGGCGTCATGCTCAGAAGCTCTCCCGGATCGAGCGCCAGCGCCTCAGAGGACGCGCGGATCACCTCCGAAAAAAACTGCTTGCCCTCGGGGTCCGCCGTGTGGCATGGTGGGGATGTCAAACGCCCCGTCTCACACGGGATTTCAATAGAGCGCCCGCTAGTACAAGTAGCGGGCGTTTCGCTTTCATGGGGGGTCATGGCCGCTCCCCACTGTTCTGGTCGGCTATCCAAGCTTCAAGGTCGGCGACACGGTATCTGACCATCTTCCCCAACTTCTCGAATTTGGGTCCCTTTTTTCGACACCGCAGGCCCTGAAGGGTCTTGATAGAACAGTCCAGGTACGCCGCCGCTTTCTGCTCTTTCCAAAGTCCATTTTTTTCGATCATTTAGTGACTCCATACCGACGCGCTTTGGACACACTTCGGGCGTCCCGATTCCGTCCGTCTGTTGTCGCGTCGATTTGTTGGTGGCCGATGGGAGCCGGTACAAGTCGGCTCCCGGTGGCCTTGTCAAACGCCGCCGCTCGGTCGCTTTGTGGCCTGGACCTCAGGTCAGCGAGTCGAGATCTTTTCGGTTTTCTCTATTATTTTAAACCGCCTCCTAATGCTTTCTACCCCCACGGGGGCACGTCGCCCGCCTTGCTCACAACTTTGTTTTACTTTTCCACCGCTGTCCACAGCTTTTCCACACCACAAGTCCTTCGATGCCATCGGGAAAGGGTCTACCTATAGAAATTCCTAGACGGCGGTGCGGGTGGTGGGCCGGTCTATCTTGGCATTTTGCCTAGATAGCTTTTCGCGCCACCCGTCCACTGCTCGACGCGATACCCCGACGTGCTTGGCAATTTCGACATCACTCAGCCCCGCGCTCTTCGGGTGTTGGGGCGCGGCCTGGATGGCGCAGAGGCTTGATGTTGGGGGAAATGTTGACGTGACGTGGCAAAAAGGGGCGGTAGACGCTAGTAAACGACGGTAAGTCGGTTCCAGTCTAAGCCGTTCTCTGTGCTAGACTTACCGCCTATTTTCAATCACTTACAGAAGGGCTTTTTTACATTTCACACGCAGGAGGTCACAGGTTCGAGTCCTGTCGCGCCCACCACCCCCTGCCGCTGCCGCGGCCTTTGTGTTCACCTAATGAGCTCGCGCAAGGCGGCCTCTGGGGCGTCTCCAAAAACGATACGCACGCCGCGGGGCAGCAGCCTGCGCGCTTCATCTTCGGCCATGGGTTCCCAGTCGCCGTTGATGGGCTGGACCACCAGGCCCGGCGAATTTCCTAGCATTTCCGGGATGCCGGTCCGCTCCAGGGCGCGGAAAGGGATGAAGTGGAACGGGATCTCCCGGTCGTAGATTGCGACGCGTCCCTTGTCGGTTGAGCGCAGTTGATAGGAGGCGGCCAGAGACTTCGGCCGGTCGAGGAAGTGGCGGAAGGTGAGAAACGCGTCCCGCAGCACGAACCACTTCACGGGGGTTTCGTTCAGCGCCGCGGCGGCGGCTAGGCCGGCGTTATGTCCGCGCGCGTAGAGAGCCACCGGCCCGTCCGCGAAACTGCGAACGACGGAAAGGACATCAGCGGCCTGTCTGTGGACGAACCAGTCGTCGAGCAGAAGGCTAACGGCGGCGACCCAACCCATCTGCGCTGTCGCTCGTTCGCCGATACCGCGCGGGTCGATGCCGCACACCGACCATCCGCGCGCCAACGCTTCCTTCACCACGGCGTCGCCGGCCAGGGCTTCCTTGCCTCGATCATCCAGGGCCACCAAGACGCCAACCGGTTTGCCTTGCGGCTTCACCAGGAAGGCCGGCGTACCGCACAGGTCCAGCCGCTGCACCGGGACATTCAGGACGTTGACGGCGCAGGCGGCGGCTTCGATGCGCGGCCACGCCTCGGCGGAGCGCAGTTTGATCCGGTTGACGGCCGCCACGATGCCCGGCCCCGCCGGCCGGTTGCCGTTTTCGGGAAAGCAACGCAGATCGGCGGCGTCGAAGGGCGGGACTTCAGTGGACGGCTCGAGGAACGGAACGCCCTCGCCTTTGCCCATCAGCCACTTCAGAAACCAGCCATAGGCGGCTTCGCGCTTCTTTACCTGGTAGCCATGGCCGGTCGTTGAGTCCTCGAAGTAGCCCATTTTGTCCGCCTGTCCGTGGGCCGCATAGAGTTGCCTGCCGTAACTGACCACCTCGCGAACGCCATCGACCGGAAAGCTCTGGTCCTCAGAGGCGGCGATGATCAGCAGGGGACGCGGAGCCGCCATGGCGAGCAGTTCATGGTTGTTGGCGTAGCGCATCAGGCCGGGCACGAAATGGCAGTGCTCGTTTGCGCGATACCAGTCGAGCGGGCGCACGGCGACGGTCTGTTCATAGAATTCGCTGGTGCCCACCACCGGCACGGCCACCGCGATGCGGTCGTCGAGCGCCGCCGTCATCCAGGTGTTGAAGCCGCCGCCGGAAGCCCCGGTCATGCCGATCCGCTTCGGATCCACCTCTTTGCGGCTGAGCAGGTACTCCAGCGCGCAGCGAGTTTCGTACTCCGCAATCCCCTGCTGCGAAACGCCGGCCAGCAGCGACTCTGTTCTGCGGTGGTCGCGTGCCGACTGCCCGCGTTCGCCCTGGCCGAAGGGGTCGAAGGTGAGCACAACGAATCCCAGGCGGGCCATGTTGATGCAGAACGCCTGGAAATCGGGGCGTGTCTTGGAGTCCTGCCACCAATGCCCTGGATAGAAGATGATGCCAGGCGCGGGCGCCGCGAGGCCGTCGGGCAAGTAGAGATGGCCCGGCACATCCACTCCAGGCAATGTCTGCCACACCAGCTTTTCGATGCGATAACCCTGGCGCTGCAGCGTCCCCAGGTTTCGCGCGCGCAGGTCTGGCGGCCAGGGCAGCCGCTCGAAGCCCAGCGATTCACGCAGTTTCCTTCGCAACAGCGGCCGGGCGCGGTCGGCTTCGGCACTGGTACGCGCGCGGGGGATCGAGGCGAGCGATTGCCTGGCGCGCTGCTGTACCTCGTCCAGCAGGGCGGTCTCCTGGGCTTTTGTATCGGCGGGGCGCAGCGAACGCACCCGTTCTTCCCAGTCCTGGGCGGCACAGGCCACGGCCAGTGCGATCATCAGCAAGAAGCAGCGCATGACGGCCATTATCAAGGGTTCGCGGACAGGATGATAGCCCTGCGTTCGAACCTGGCTGCTATAGTCGGGCGAAGGGGTCTGCCACAGTCTCCCGGCGCGCGCTTTGTCCGCAGCGGCGGGCTCTCGATCACGATCAACCTAACTGCACGCCGGATGCGCCGTGATTCCTCGCACGTGGTCTGCGGCCCAGGAGGCGGAGATCCTAGTTGCTTGGATCCTATACCCAGCCATGAGGTTCAGGCCGCAGCTCGCCGCGCGACTGCGCCCGATGGCTGGGGGCGGTGGAGGCCGCGACAGGAGCGACCGGGTGCTCCAGTTCTTCCGGGTTGTAGGTTGTCGGACGCCGGTTGGCGGCTTTCGAGGCGTCCCGGATCGGCTTGAACCGTTCACACGGGTTCGCCATCCTTACGCCAAGTTCTCTGACAAGTTCTCTGATGAGGCAGTTAAGAAAGGTCCGCAGCGTGCTGACCTCGAAATTGACGGTCGCGGGCGTCACCTGCCCGCCCGATCGCCGGCCCTGTTTGTCGCCGGCGCGGGCCGACTTGAACTCGTCGATGTGTTTGCGCTGGACGGCCCCGACGAAGCGAAGCCGCCCCAGCAGCCTCACAAAATGGTCGAGCACACTGCGATACCGCTGCACGGTCTTGGGCTCGTCGGGAGAATGTACTTCCAAGTGCTTGAGAAATGCGTCCACGCATTCCTTGATCGTCGTTCCCTGATCGCCTTCCGCCTGCGGCGTCACCACCCAGCCCTTGCCTTCGACAAGCTGCCGTTGAGTTCCCGCGTTTTCCTCTTGTGCGCTTCGAGAGCTTCCGACGGAGTCGTCCCGGCAGACTCGTGGCGCTTCTTCGTCCTCTCTCACCACTCAAGAAAAAAGGTCCCCGAGTCGTTTCCCCACAGGTGCTTGCTGCGCGATTTCATAACGCTGACGAACCGCCAGACCCCGTCGTCTCCCTTCACTTTCCGGGGGTCCTGACTCCCTTGGTGACCTTCACAGCCCGCTCCTTGGTGCCTGCTCGTTGTCTTCCATAGACACCAGGAGCTCGGCTTTGTCACTAAGCTATTGCAAGTAAAAGGAGAAAGGAGGGTCTGGCGGAGAGGCAGGGATTCGAACCCTGGGTAGAGGTTTAAGCCCCTACGACGGTTTAGCAAACCGCTGCTTTCGACCACTCAGCCACCTCTCCGGCTTTAACTCACATGATTTCAGTGAGTTCTGGTCGCTGTCACCATATTATACAGCACCCATCGCTGTTCGTTCAACTGATTCGCAGGCGACTGCACACCATTCTCCCTGAAGATGCTTCGGCGGCGGCTGACTCGCATGGTGGTCAATTCGGCGTCAGCGGGAGGGCGCCAAGTACAGAGGGCGCCGGCGCAGTCCCGATCCGTACAAGAGGCGTTCATGGAGGTGGCTGAAAGGCCGGACGGAGGAGTGCGATGGGTTCGCCGAGGATGTCCCAATGGTGGGGGTCTAGGTTGCCGAGGGGTGCGGTTTTGGTGAGGTGGCGGATGGTGTGGGGGTTGATGCCCATCCGCGAGCAGCAGGCGGAGTCGGCGGTGAGGGGGCCGTTGGCGGAGACGAGGCGGCCGAGGTGGCGGGCGCGGCTGTCGAGGGGTCCGTAGCCTTCCTAATCCAGTGCGCGACCGATGAAGCCGGCTAGAACGCGATCCTCTTCTACCATAAGAATTCGCAATTGCTGTCCAGAGGCCAGAGTGCCAGCGCAATCTGAAATTGTCATTAAAATGCCGCGCATTCACGAGCCGCAGGGTGAGCATCCCAAAGCCTCACCGGGTCTTCGGGTCATCGATGGCGGGTATCTGTCAAAAGGGGAAACCGAAGTTTTCTTGTTCGAATCAATGCGGGAACCACCTTCTCCGTCCTTGGGAAACATTCTGGGAGGGCCTGGGCCTCCCGTGCCCGAGCCAACCATGTCAGAGGGCTGGTAGCCAGATTTTCGTTTGCAGCATCCGCACGGCCCCGCAGCCGTTCGCACGAGGTTGCGGTTCGGCACGTTCGCTGGCCGGCCAGCAAATTGTGCACAGTGGGAATCGGCCGGCCGAAACCGCGACGATCGGTCTTCGATGGGCGGCTCGCGCCGGAGACCGGACAAGCCGCCCACGAAGTACGCGGGTGAGCCGGCCGCCCGGCGAGCCGGGGCATGCCTGCTCCAGAGGAGGTCGTTTAGGCCTTCAGTAACCGGCCGCGTCGTTCACTGCTCGCACTCTCCACTCGCCGTTTCGCGGGGTGAGCGCCTCAGTGGACCCGGCTCTGAACCTACCGGATTGCTTCAGCCAATGCCTTGCCACGCCCGGTTTGAGACTGGCGGAAGCCAAACGGTCAGGTCGATCGAATTACAAAGTCACCGAAGTCCCTCGGCCCGGCGATTCCGGCCATCCTGAGCGGTTGCACCCATTCAAGGCCGGCCTACCAAGCTCAAATTGCCTCCTCAGCCCTTCTATCGGCAATCCCGCCAGACCGGAAGAGTGCGGATTTTGGCTGAGATTGGGCGTCAGGGACTCACTCTAGTCCACCTAGAGCGATAGGTCTATTCCGGCTCGATGGTGATCTCGGGTGCGCTCTTTGCCGTCACCCACTCAGTCACCACCGCGCCGGCCTGAAGCGCCAGAAAGATGGCCGTCCCGGTTGCGGTTGGCGCAATGTGCTCTTCGGGTCCGTATACCGAGAAGGCGAGGATGAAGAGAAACAGCAGGCTGAGCAGGGCGAGCACCCCGCTGTAGATCACGGTCCAGCGGTTTCCGAACCAAAGAAGCGCAGCGGAGCCGGCCAGGGTGGCCGAAACGCCTGCCGACGACAGCACCGAGTCGTCCCAAAGCAGAACGAGGAAGACCGGCGCCGAGAGCAGGTGGATGATGGAAAGCACCCGAGTCCACTTCATGGCGGTATCAACATTACCACCGAAACAGGGCGTTATAAAGGCTAAACCGCACCCAGTTGACCGAGCCGGATCGAGGCGGCGGCTCGCACTTGGGCCTCGGCCATGGGGTGGCTGGTGATGCGGCGAAGCACCAGGACGGCATCCGGAATCCTGCCTAGCCGGATGCGAAGGGAGGCTAGCCGGACCAGGGCCTCCACGGCTATCGGGTGAGCTTCCTCGGCCAGCGCGGCGAGTCGCGCACAGGCGTCTTCGGCCTTGCCCGTATGCTCCAGGCAGGCGGCGTACTCCAGTTCCACTTCACGCGCCACGATGCCGGGTTGCGGCAGCAGCCCGAACAACTGTCCCAACGTGTCCGCGGCTTCCTCGAAATCCCCAGCGGCTCTCAGAAGCCGGCCCAGGCGCCAGAGCATCAATGCCCTGCTCTCGGGCCAGCCCTCTGATCCGTTTTCAGCCTGGCGATAGGCCGCAATCGCCTCCATATAGCGTCCAAGCCCTTCGAGGCAGAGGCCCGACCGCACCAGCGCCGCCGACCGCAAAAGCCCCGACGTGCGATTGTATTGAATCGACTTGGCGTAGAGGTCCAACGCCCGTGCCGGGTCGGACAGCGTTTCGGCGGCCAGCCCCAGATCGTAAAGCGCCCACATCCACGCGTCAAACTCGACCGCGCGCGCCGGCGGCGCCACCCCAGGCAGACGGCTCTCGATGATCTCCTTCACCACGCCAGCGGGCGCACCGGCGGCCGCCGACCTTAGTTCCAGGATCTCAAGCGCGTCACCCACTTGCTATTTAGTGCCCCCCGCGGCCAAAACTCTCAGTCCGCGGCCCAGCCCCCCGCCCGGCCGGCTCGGCATGTTGCTGTAAAATGAAAGAAAACTGACATCACCGGGCAGCTAGCCGCGTCTATAGAATGTGCGGTTTGCGGTTGGTAGATAACCTGGGAAAGAGGTGAGGATGCAGGCTGGCGATATCATGCGGGCGTGGGCGATGATCCTCAAGGGCCAGAAGCCCACATTGTCGATCGAGATTACGAAAGAGTGTCCCCTGCGTTGTCCCGGATGCTATGCCTACGAGGACGAGCATCTGGGGACAGGGGTCAACCTACGTCAATTGAGTGACTTCAAGGGCGACGATCTGGTCCGCCGAATCCTCAAACTGGCCGACGAGCACCGCCCGTTGCACCTTTCGCTGGTCGGCGGAGATCCGCTCGTCCGGTACCGCGAGGTCGAGACCGTCCTGCCGCAGCTTCTCGCCCGCGGGATCCATGTCCAACTGGTCACAAGCGCTTTCCGCGAGATGCCCGCCGCGTGGAAAACCTACAACGGCTTCACCTTGTCGGTTTCGGTGGACGGGCTGCAACCGGAGCACGACGAACGGCGAAAGCCAGCCACCTACGAACGCATCCTCAAGAACATCGCCAACCAGCGCGTCACCGTCCACTGCACCATCACCGGCCAGATGATGAAGCGGCCCGGCTATCTAGAGGAGTTCATTCAGTTTTGGAGCAAGGTGGATGCCGTTGAGAAGGTCTGGTTTTCGATGTTCACCCCCCAGCGCGGCGACGAGATGCCCGAGATCCTCACGCCCGATGAAAGGGCAGAGGCAATCCGGCAGATCCACGATCTGCGGGAACGGTATCCCAAAGTGGCAATGCCCAAGCGCCTTGTGGATCACTTCGCCAGCCCCCCATCGAGCCCCAGCGACTGCATCTTCTCCCAGGTGACCGAGACCATCTCGACCGACTTCCAGACGTCGATCACCCCATGCCAGTTCGGCGGCGACCCGGATTGCTCGCAGTGCGGCTGCATGGCGTCGATGGCTCTGGCGGCCGTAGGCACGTATAAGGTTGGCGGCGTGATCCCGGCCGGGGCCTTGTTCCGCGGTTCGGTGAGAATCGGGGCGATGCGCCGGGCGAGGAGCCGCGGGGCGGAAGTCCTGAATGAGGACCCGCTGCGAGTGATTCAGTAGCCATACTGCCCCACAGGCTGCCGCCTGTGAGCTAGTCGAGACTCCCTCCGGGTGCGGCCTGCGATAGCCTGTAGATTCAAGTGACAACAAGGCGAAGGATCCTCATCTACATCGGGGCCATGCTGGCGGGCTCGGCCGTGCTGTATCTTCTGCTGGTGGCTCCGCGCCGGGCGCGCGATCCACAGCGGCTGCTGACCTGCTTTCCCGCGGGCGGCCACCCGACTCTCTATATTGATGTCCAGACATTGCGCGAAGCCGGAGTTCTGGATCGATTGGCTGGCGCGGCCGGAGTCGAGGAGCCCGACTACAAGGCATTTGTCGCCGCGACGGGCTTCAACTACCGGCAGGATCTGGACGCCGTAGCTGTTTATTTCACCCCCGGTGCGCGGCTCATCGTCGCCCGTGGCCGCTTCGACCGAGCCAAACTCGGAAACTACGCCAAGAGCGGCGGAGGCAAGTGCGTAGGTGAGCTTTGCACCGTGGAGGGAAGCTCTCGCGACCGCCAGATCTCCTGGACGCCGCTGGACAACGATCTGCTCGGCATCGCCGTCGCCCCGGACCAACTGGCCGCGTCGCTCCTTGGCAAAGCAGGCCGGGCACCTGAGCCGCTGCCGCCGGCGCCGGTCTGGCTCACCCTGCCTGGAACCGCGCTGGAAGACCGCGACGGGTTGCCCGCCGGACTCAGCGCCCTGCTGTCCTCGCTTGGCGGCGCCAGCCGGGCCACGTTCGCTGTCAACGGCTCGGAGCAGGGATTCGAGATCCGGCTCATCGCCCCGTTCGACGACCGACTGCGGGCTGAGGCTTCGGTGAAACGGCTCAGGGAGGCGACCGAGGCGCTCAAAACGCTGCTGGCGCGAGCCGGAACCCCGGTGGAAAAAGGCAGCCTTGCCGAGTCGTTGATCCGAGGCAGCTTCATGGCCGACGGCACGCGCGTCCAGGGGAAATGGACAGTCGGGCTTAACGTTCTATCGGAAACCCCCAAGTAATTCAATTTGCCAGTTGCCGATTCGCTCACATAAACCGTGACTGAGACGATAAGGCGATAACATGTGCCTCATGACGTGGGATCCGGCCTTCAGCGTGGATGATGAAGACCTGGATCGTCAGCATATGCGGCTGGTCCAGCTTGTCAACAGCCTACACGACGCGATGCTGGCCGGAAGCCCAAGACACGCCATGGACAGGATTGCCTCCGACCTCTCGATGTACGCGCGGTTTCACTTCCGCAAGGAGGAGGATCTGCTCAAACTTCACGGTTACCCGGCAATCGACGCCCACATCGAGGAACACGCCGAGTTCAGGTCGAAACTGGATGACTTTGCCGGCGCGTTGAAGGCCGGACGACAGGCCCTCCCCGAGCCGTTTCTGGAGTTCATGAAGACCTGGCTCTGCAGGCATCTGACGGAAACCGACGCCGGCTATGCCTGTCACCTCAACATCTCACGCGCCGCGTGACACAACGCCCCTCGCCCGGGCAGCGCATCGCCGGCGAGCAGCGCATAATGGAGCCATGGCAACCATCGGTCGCAGGACGATGCTGATAGCTCTGGCCTCGGCGGCGGCTCAAGGCCAGAGCGGCGGCGATTGGGTATCGCTGTTCGACGGAAAAACCCTGGAGGGCTGGAAGGAGACCGATTTCTCCGACCATGGCACAGTCCGCGTCGACGGCGGCTCGATCATTCTTGGCCGCGGATACCTGACCGGCATCACCTGGAAAGGCGACTTCCCCAAGTCCGGCTACGAGATCCGCTTCGAAGCTGTGCGCATGGAGGGCTCCGACTTCTTTGCCGGCATCACCTTCCCAGTCGGCGACTCCCACTGCACATGGATCAACGGCGGGTGGGGCGGCACCATCGTCGGTCTGTCCAACCTCGACGGCTATGACGCATCGGAAAATGAAACCTCAACGCCCTTCGATTTCGTGAAAGGCCGCTGGTACTCCTTCCGGCTGCTGGTGACCACGGAGTATATCCAGGCCTGGATCGACAACTCGATGGTCGTCAACGCCGATATCAGGGGCCGGCGCGTTGACCTGCGCTTCGGCGAAATCGATCTCAACAAGCCTCTCGGCTTCGCCGCCTACTCCACTACGGCCGGCCTGAGGAAGATCGAGTACCGGACGATTCCCGCCTCCTCCAAGTAACCATCGCCTTCCGCGGCATCGCCTCACGCTGTATAATGCCGACAGCGTTGGCTGGATCGGCCACGTGTACTGAATAAGGAGACAAAAATGAATCGGCGCTATTTCCTGATGGGTTCAGCCGCGGCCACCGCCACGAGGGTGGTCAAAGCCAGGCAGAGTCCGAACGACACCGTGCGAGTGGCCGTGATCGGGTGCGGCGGCCGCGGCAACAGCCACATGGGCGCGTGGACGAATATGCCGAACGTGCAACTGGCCGCCCTGGTCGATGTGGACGATTCGCATTCAGAGCGCTTCATCGGTTCGCTCCAGAAGCGCGGCAAACAGCCGGTCCCGACCTTCCGCGATATCCGCAAGGTCCTCGACGACAAGAACATCGACGCCGTCTCGATCGCCAGCCCGAACCACTGGCACGCGCTGCAGACCATCTGGGCCTGTCAGGCGGGCAAGGACGTTTATGTGGAGAAGCCGGCGACGCACAACGTGTTCGAGTCCAGGCAGATTGTGGCCGCGGCTCGCAAGTACAACCGGATGGTGCAGATGGGCAGCCAAAGCCGCTCATCCGCCGCGCTGCAGGAGGCCGTCCAGCGGCTGAAGTCGGGCGAATTCGGCGAGATCTATCATGCCCGCGCGCTTTGTTTCAAGGCCCGCAACACGATCGGCAAGACGCCGCCGTCGCCCGTTCCGCCGGGCGTCGATTACGACATGTGGTGCGGACCCGCGCCGGTGCGCCCGTTCACCAAGAACCGCTTCCACTACAACTGGCACTGGTTCTGGGATACCGGCAACGGCGACCTCGGCAACCAGGGCATCCATGAAGTCGACATCGCCTACTGGGGCTCGGGCTGGAAGCACCCCACCAAAGTCACCGCCGCCGGCGGCAAGTATATGTTCGACGACGACCAGGAGACGCCCAACACCATCCTGGCCTCGCTGGAATTCGTCGTCGACGGCAAGCCCAAGCTGATGACCTTCGACACCCGCCACTGGTACAACAACCATGAAGCCGGCATCGGCGGCGAGCGTGCCGGCAACACCATCGGCAACATCTTCTACGGCTCGAAGGGCTACCTGGTCATCGACGGTTACAACAAGTACTACAGCTTCATGGACCGCGACGGCAAGCCCGGCCCGGCGAACAACTCGCGCGACAACCACTTCGAGAACTTCATCAGTGGCGTCCGGAGCCGCAAGCGCGAAGACCTCACCGCCGAAATCGAGCAGGGCGCATGGAGCTGCGTGCTCATGCACCTGGCCAACGTCAGCTACCGCGTCGGCCGCACGCTGCACTGGGACGAAAAGACCTGGTCAGTGAAGAATGATGCCGAAGCCAACAAGCTTTTGACCAGGGAATACCGCGGCCAGTACGTCGTTCCGAAGAACGTCTAACCGGCCGGCTCGAATGATTCGAGAGTCCTCCACGGGGTGTCCCGCGCTTCTCGCGAGACGCCCCGTTCGTATTTTGCGCGACTTCAAATCTTCAGCAACTGGCCGGCATTGGCCTTCACCTTGCGCACCGCCGCCGCGATATCCTCCATGTCCGAGCGTGACGCCAGCAGCGTACTCTGCCCCATCCACATGCCCTCGCGGCACAGCCGGTCGTTGCTTGGGCATTGGTTGCGCTCGCGCCACCGTTCGATCTCCTGTTGCGTATAGATCGCGCGAAACGGGCGCGAATTGAGCGTGTTCTCAAGGAACCGGTCGCGGTTCAGCGGCCCGTAGCCGGCCGACATCGGAGCGCCCTCGGCCCGAACAGCGCGCAGAAACTGGTCGCGCGTGAGCCCGCTGAACGCCCGCGCGTCGTAGCGCAGCATGTAGAGGTGATAGGCGTTGCGCGTGCAGCCCGGATGCATCCGCATGGGCGCGATGCCGGGGATGTCTTTGAGCATCGACGTCAACGCGGCGGCGTTCTCTTCGCGCCGCCGGGCCTGCTCGTCCAGCCGTTTCAACTGATTCAACAGGATCGCGGCCTGAAACTCGGCCAGCCGCAGGTTGATGCCGTTCGTGCCCGCCGGGTCGTGCGGACCCTCGTCCGGCATGCGATAGTGCGAATGAAAACCGTAGGCCCGCCGGTAGAGCTTTTCGTCCATTGTGACGGCGGCGCCGGCCTCGCCGCCCGGCAGGTTCTTGAACTTCTGGAAGCTGAAGCAGCCGAGGTGGCCGATGGTGGCCGCCTTTCGGCCGCGCCATTCGGAGAGATGGGCCTGACAGGCGTCCTCGACGACCGGGATGTTGCGGCGCTTTGAGATGTCCATGATGCGGTCCATGTCGGCGACATAGCCGCCGAGGTGGACGGGCATGATGCAGCGCGTTTGGGGGGTGATGAGGGATTCGATTTTGGCGGCGTCGATGAGACCGGCTTCGGGATCTGAGTCGGCGAAGACGGGCAGTGCGTACTGGGCGAGGATTGAGTTGATGGTGGCGACGAACGTGTAGGGACTGACGATCACTTCGTCCTTTGGTCCCACATCGACGGCATGCAGCGAGGCCATCAGCGCGCCGGTGCCATTCGCGGTCGCAACACAGTGTGCGCCGCCCATCCGCGCCGACCACGCTTTTTCAAACTCGCGAACGAACCGGCCCTCCTTGCGCCACCACTTGCAGGCGCGCAGGGCTTCCAGCAGATCGGCTTCGTCGGCGGGGGTCGTCTGTGGCCAGGACGGCCAGGGCTGCTTCGCGCGGATAGGTTCCCCGCCAAGAATGGCCGGCTTCTGGTCCACGGCCCGTCCTTCAGGCTGTGTCAGCATCAGGGCTGGACCAGAACCCAGAAAGAAACGACGACGCATAAGCGGCACCTCCAGTACGTTTTGCTGCTGCCTGAAATATACACCAACCCGACGCTGAAGCTGCCGTCCGGCGGGGGATGTGCTGAATCCGGTGCAGTCGCAGTACAATCTAAACTAATAAGTTCAATATCCGGAACAGAGGGGACCATCGACCAATGAACAGTGACAGGCGAGAGTTCTTCCAGCGCGCGCTGGCTGCCGGCGCGCTTTATGGCAGCGCGCAGATGAAGGCGGCGCAGGCGGCTTCGCTGGGCATTCCGGGGCCGTGGCCGGGCCGGGTGGTTCAGGTCCACAACCCGAACAGTGTCGCCTCCTTCAAGCCGAACCGCGAGGCGATCCGCCAGATGCTGGCCAAGGGCATGATGGAACTCACCGGTGCGCCCGACGCCCCCAGCGCCTGGCGCGCGTTCTTTGATCCGTCCGACGTTGTCGGCCTCAAGCTGAACCCCGTCGGCCGCCCGCACGTGATTTCGTCGCCCGAAATGGCCCAGGAGATCATCGCAGGCCTGGAATCTGCCGGCGTCAAACGCACCAACATCATCGCCTACGACCGCTACAAGCGCGAGTTCCTCCAGGCTGGCTTCGACAAGTGGCTGCCCGAGGGCGTCCGCTGGACCTACGGCACCGATCAGCCCCATCCGCTGCAGCTCGACATGGATATGTACGACGCCAAGGAGTACGTCGAACTGCCGCTCGTGCTGCCGCGCGCCGATGCCACCAACCCCCACCACCGCCGCAGCTATCTGGCCAAGTTCATCACCCAGGACGTCACCAAGATGGTGAACCTCGCCCTGCTCAAACACCATCAATCGGCCGGCGTCACCGTGGCTTTGAAGAACCTCTCGCACGGCCTGGTGAACAACGTCAGCCGCAGCCACTCCACGCCAACACTGAACACCTGCGGAACGTTTATCCCCTCGATCGTCGACCATCCGATCATCCGCAAGAAGTCGGTCATCAACATCCTCGACGGCCTCGTCGGCGGCTACCACGGCGGCCCCGGCGGCAAGATCGGCAAGTACATGTGGGAACACAAAACCATGTACTTCTCCACTGATCCGGTGGCGATGGACAAGGTGGCGTGGAAGGCCATCGATGTCCAGCGGGCAACGGTGGGCATGAAAACCATCGCCGAAGGCAAACCCGACCCCGATTCGACGTTCCTCAACATGCAGGTCGAGCACATCGAAATCGCCGGCGCGCTGGGGCTGGGCATCTACCAGGACGCGAAAATCGATCTGCGCAAGTTCGACCTGGCATAGCGTTCGTGCCCGCCTGGGCGTTAGTCTGGGTTCATGCCCAGGCCATCGCGCAATGAAATCAGCCGCAGGCAACTGCTGCTTGCCGCGCCCGCGGCTCTGCTCGCCCCGGCGCCGGAAACCATCCCGGAATCAGTCCTGGTCCACGAACACGTGCTGGTGGATTTCGCCGGCGTCGAGGGCGATTCGCGTGCCCGCTATTCGCTCGACGATGCGTTCAACGCCGGGCTGCCGCGTGTCCAGGAACTCAAAGCGTTTGGCTGCGTTCGCTTCCTCGAATGCACGCCGAACGGACTGGGGCGCGACCCGCGCCTGCTGCGGCGACTTCAGGATGCGACAGGCATCGAGATGTGGACCAACACCGGCATCTACGGCGCCGCCAAGCGCGCCGGCGTGCCCAAGTATGCCTACCAAGAGACGGCGGAGCAACTAGCCAAGCGCTGGATCGGCGAATTCCGCAACGGCGTCGAGGGCATGAAACCGCGGTTCATCAAGACGGCGGTGAACGTCTTCCCGTTCGAACCCATTGATGTGAAACTCTTAACTGCCGCGGCCATCACCTCAAAAGAAACCGGCCTCGTCATCTGTTCCCACACCAACGGCGGCGGGCCGGCGGCGATGGCCCAGCTCGAAATCCTGGACAAGCTGAATTGTCCGGCGCGGCGCTTCGTTTGGGTCCACGCCCAGAGCGAGAAGGACCACTCCTATCACGAGCGCGCCGCGCAGGCAGGCGCCTGGACCGAGTTCGACGGCATCAACGAAAAAAGCGCTGCCTGGCACCTGGAATGCGTGCGCCACATGCAATCCAAGGATCTGCTAGCCCAGACGCTCATCTCGCAGGACTCCGGCTGGTACCGCGTCGGCGAGCCCGGCGGCGGGCGCTTCAACGGCTTCACTTACATCTACACCGGCTTCCTGCCGCAACTCGATGCGCCGGTCCGCAAGGCCCTGATGGTCGACAATCCCCGCCGCGCCTTTAGCGGCTAGTTCAGCTTGATCGCCGCCTGCGCGCCGCTGCTGGTCAGCTTCATCTGCGCTGTCGCGGCCTTGCCAGCCGAGGCGGCTTCAATCGTGTAGTCGCCCAAGAAGCCGCGCAACGCCACGCGCCCGTCGGCCCCGGCAGTGAGCGTCTCGTCTGTCCACCACTGCCCGTAAACCAGTTCACGCCAGACGCGGTAGTTCGGCTTCGGGTCCCATGTCCGATTGATCATGGCACCGCGCGGTTTCCAGTGCCGGCCCTCCCAAAAGCCCCACATCAGGAACTGGTTCACCGACTCATGCGAGAAGCAAACCGTGAGCAGGTCGCGCGTGAACTGCGCCTGAAGCTGCTGGTCATCCACCTCGAAATCGAATTCCGTGATCGCAATTGGCTTGCCGTGGCGGCCGAAACGGTCCAGGATTTCCAGCATCCGCGTGGGCGGTGTCGCCGAGCCGAAGTGGCCTTGCAGGCCGATGCCCTCCACCGGCGCGCCCTTGTCCAGCAGGTAGCCGATGGTCCGGTCGTAATGATTGATGTGCATCAGATCCGTGCCACCGCCCGACAGGATGCCGAAGTCGTTGATGTAGAGCGTGGCGATGGGGTCGTGCTTCTTGGCAAGCTTGAACCAGTCCACCATCACGCTGTCGTCGATCAGCGTCATGAGGTCGTAGTTGGTATACGGTTCGTTCAGCACGTCCCAATCCTTCAGCGTGCCCCGGTTGGCCGGCGCCGTATCGGCGATATGATCCTCGACGCGTTTGCGCAGCGCCGCAGGCGACCCGGCCAGCGACGGCAGATCTTTCGGCAGCCACCGCCAACTCGGCCACACCAGGTTATGCCCGCGGATCCAAGTGATGCCGTTCTTTCTCATCCATGCAACGCCGTCCAGCGCCAGTTGCCGGTTGCGCTCCCATTGCGGCCACTTCAGGTCGTTCTCAAACACCACGGCGTTGAAGTTTTCGAGAAACATCTTGCGGTATCGTTCCGCATCCGGCGTATCGGCCAGCAGCATGGCGGCCGAAATCGCCGTGCCCCACGGGAACGCGTGGCGTGTCATGCGCACACGCACCTGCGCACCCGCCAGCGGTTTGCCGTCCGGCCCGGTCACCGTCACCGTCAGCCCCGCTTTGCGGATCCTGTCGATTCGCTCCGTGGCCGCCTTGCGCCACGCGGCGTCCGGTTCTGCGCCCTCGTATGGATACGGGATGCCGAACGCGGCGGCCGTAGTCCCGGCCGGGTAGCGTTTCAGCGAGATGGCGGCGACTTCCACCACCTGCTTCTGATGACCGAACGCGAAGCCGATCGTATAGGCGTCGGCGGCGGCGTCCGTGGCGGCGGTGAGCAGCGCCCGCGCTTTGCGCCATGGCTTCCTGCCCAGTTCGGCTCGTCCTGCGATGCGCGGCTGATCCGGCCCGTCGCCTTGAATCGACAGCCGAACCGCGCATGTGTCCGCGTGTCCCTCGACACAGCGGATCCAGTATTCAACCAGGATCGCGTCGCCCTTCGCAAGCGCAAGCCGTCCTTTGGACCAGACACTGATTACGCTCTCATCGGCCCCGGTCGCATTGTCCGGCAGGGCGATGGTGGTCATCCTCAGCGCCTCGCTAAACGCCTCCCCATGGACGGCAACCCGCTCCGCATTGCCGTACACTGCGCCCGCGCCTGGCCCGTAATACCGGAGCGCATCGAGCGGGTTCATCCCCTGATACAGATCAGCGCCGGCAGACTGGGCGGCAAGCTGGGACGCGAGGCAGAAGAGGGCAAAAGGCACGTGAAGGCGCATATGGATGGGCTCCGCTTCGAGGTCATCATATACAAACCCTGAGAGCATGTCAGCCTCCGCAGGAGCCTCCGGGTGGCGGCGCCGATGACGCGGGATAAACCTCGACGCGTCACTGATTGCCTGCTAAACTTCTGGCATGGAAAGGCTAGGCGATTCGATCTGTGAACCGGGATCACGCCAAATGAGCCGTACGCCAGGCGAGGAAGTGATCCCGGAGATCCTGAAAACGGCGGGCATCGTGCGCCGGCGTATCTCGAAACTGCTTGAGCCGTTCGGTATAACGCCGCAACAGTACAACGTCCTGCGTATTCTGCGCGGGGCGCGACCGGCGGGGCTGCCGACGCTCGACATCGGCGCCCGGTTGCTGGAGGAAACGCCCGGCATTACCCGCCTGATCGATCGCATGGAATCGCACGGATGGGTGATTCGCGAGAGGTCACGGGACGACCGGCGGCTTGTCCGGTGCCGGTTGACCGAGTCAGGCACGGAGTTGCTGGGGCGGATCGATCCTGTCGTCGCCGGCGCGCCCGGCGAAGTTTTGAACCGTCTTGGGGAAGCCGACACGATGACGCTGCGCGGCTTGCTGGCAGTGGTTCGCGGGGACGGTTGAGAGTGCGGCGGAATCAGATTTTGTACTTGTCGTAATCGAAGGGCTCGTTGACGAGGTGGTATTCGTCCTCGCCCGGCAGCCACAGGTAGGGCGATTTGAGCGGTGTGCGCTGGAAATCACTCAGTTTTCTGGCAACCGCCTTGCCCGCGGTCCATTCGTAGACGGGCACGTCCCAGGGGTTGAAGGTGTCGCTGAGACCGCGTTCCTTGGCGATGCGGTAGAGGTGGACGTTGCCGGGTTCGTGGCCGCCGAGCCAGAGGCCAACGAGGTCGACGCGGAACTTATCCTTACCGAAGATGACGATGTTGGCCATGTGGTCGTTGCCAATGCTGAAACCGTCTCCGTCGCGGCCGTAGATGCCTTCCACCATAGCCAGACCAGTCTTGAGCACGCTCATGTTGTCACAGGTCTTGTGCGCCCAGATCTCCTGTGCGATGGGGCTGACGCGGCGGCTGTCGCCGGCATAGCGTTTGTAATTGTTTCTGATGTGATTGTCGAAGTAACGGTTGATGCGCGCCTCGACGTTTGGGGCGATGTCGGGCTTCATCAGTTCCGACGCGCCGGTGACGTTCGACCACCCTGGGCAGAAGCGGACGTAGGGGTTCACCACCAGTCCCTGCTCGTTTTTCACCGTCTGGGTCAGGCACATGCTGTGCGCCTTCCACTTGGCGATGTTCAGCAGCCACGTGTCCGGCTCATTCACCGGCGCAAAGTGCGGGATGCTTGAATAGACCACCGCGCCGGGCACCTTGCTCCAGACCACATCGGGGATCTCGCGCAGCTTCGTCAACCGCGGTTCGGTGTCGTTCATTTTGACGCCGTGGCGGTAGTTGATATCCATGAAGCCGCGCAGGTTCCACTTCTCGTACATGTTGGCTTCAAGAAAGTGGAACTTGCTCAGCCCGAGTTCCTTCAGCCCGATGAGGATGCCTTCGTAGAAATCCGGATCGGTGCCGGTGCCCCAGTTGTCCTCGGCCTTCCGGCCGCGGTTGGTGACGCTGGTGACGTTCGGTTTCAGGATGATGCGGTGCGACAGCGGAATGCCGGGCCTATCTGAAGTGACGAAGATCTCGCGAGCCAGTTTGAGGCCCTCGGCGCGCTTGGCCGCGGAGTCCATTTTGTGGACCACGCTGGTGCGGCGGATGAAGACTGCTTTGGGGTTAGCCTCTATGAATGGCGCCAGGCTGAAATACTGCTGTCTCGGCGCCGCCAGCGCCGCAGCCGATGCCGCCGCGGATGCGAGAAACTGCCTTCTGGTAAATTCCAAATCAGCCTCCTCGTTCAAGTTCGATGAGCGCGACGCCCTCGAGAACCTGGAAGGTCAACTCGCTCATCCCGCCGCGATCTTTCACTTCCACCGGGGATGGCGGGGATCCGGACCGGTGCAGCCTGGCCTTGCCGAATGAGCCGGCAACGCGGATCATGACGATGTCGCGGTGGGTCCCGCCATAATTGATCAGCGTGAGCAGCGACCGTTTCTGGTCGATGTGGTGAACCATGCCAAGCACGGCGGAAGCATTCCAGATACGCAGGTCGCGCGGTTTATTGCCTATGGCATCGATGAGGTCCAGCGCGAATTCGCTGGGATCGATCACCGGATCAAGATAGACCAGCACTCGCCCGGCGCCCAACTTCGCCCAATGCTGGTCCTTTTCAGCGGGCGGCTTGGCCGGCACGGTAGGGCTCCACCAGCGCTCGCCAGCCGTTTCGATTGGGGCCAGTACCAGCGTTCCGCCGGCCTTGGCGAAGCCGAGCAGATGGCTCTGCCCATCGCGTTTGGGAGAAACACTCGCGGCGGCGACAACACGCAATCCGCTGCCCGCCAGGGGGCCGATGCGGTCCTCTGGGATTACTTTGGGAAAGAGGTTGTTGCGGTAGCTCATGTTGAGCAGTTCGTAGGCCTGATCCCAGTCGCGCCCGATGATGGCCGTGGTGGCGGCGGTGGCGCCGTCGAACGCCTTCTGATTCGCGGCAAGCAACTCCAGGGTCCGGGCCAAACGATTCCAGGCCGCCGTCGCCCGGGCGTCGCCTTTGAGCAGGCCCTCCCGGTAAAGGTCCGGGAGCGAGATGATCCAGTTGCCGCCGGCGGCCCTGGCCTCGGCGATCGCCAGATCCACGCTGGAGTAGGGCACTGACCGCTCCGGTGGAACGCCGGAATCCTTGTTAGCTTGATACCCAGCCATCGCCGCCCGGCCCGGATACATGCCGCGCAGGTAAGCATAAAGGTACGCGTTGGCATCCACCCAGGGCTTTTCGCTTGCCCCCGCCGATCCCACATCCAGCGGGTGGATCCCTGGCCAATTGCCGCCACTGAACACGGCCGTCGCTGGCGAAACGTCCCAACCGAGTTGCTCGGCCTTCAAGAAGACAAGCACAGCCAGGCCGGGGTTCGAACGCGAAAATTCGGAAACCGCCCGCGCGTCGCCGGGATTCTCGATCGCAATCCCGCTGAGCCCAAACCGCGTCACCAGATGAACATCTTCGAGCGAGGGTATGCCTGGGACCACGCCGATCACTGCGATCCCATCAGCCCGGCAGGCCTCGGCGAAGTCCGGCGTTTTCACCGTATCCATTGGAACCAGCAGAGCGCGCGCTCTGATCTGGGCTAGAAGCGGGATCGCCCGCGGATCGGCGCCGGGCCACCGGGTCACCACAACCCTCGCCAAATCCACCGGAAAGGAGGGCAGGACTATCAACATCGCGAGCATCACCAGCCGGCAACACATCTCCTCGCAACGTCCTTTCCGCGGCGGCAGGCGGCCAGAGCCGCGCCGCGCGCCCGATTTACGTTTGTGAAACCCGCGTGGAGCCTTTGCCGCAATTATAGCCTCGGTCCTGTCCCTCCGGCGATACGCAACCGTGTGTCCGGTCTTTGCCTGGAGCCAAATCTTTTGAATCTCAAGTTGATAACTAGTCATCTATCGTTAATAGGACGGTATTGCCACGAGCCGTGCACCCCTACAGAAACCAAAACAGCAGAAGGAACACCTATGAAACTCATTCTCCTCGCGGTCGCAGCCCTGTTGCCGGCCTTCGCACAGACCTATACGATCGACACAGCCCACTCTTCGGCGCAGTTCTCCGTCCGTCACTTGATGGTGTCGAACGTGAAGGGTGAGTTCAACAAGATGACCGGCTCGATCACCTGGGATGCATCCAAGCCCGCCGCCATCTCGATCGACGCCACGATCGACGTCAACACCATCAGCACCCGCGAACCCAAGCGCGACGAACACCTTCGCTCGGCCGACTTCTTCGACGCCGCGAAGTACCCATCGATCACATTCAAGTCCACCAGGGCCTGGGAGTCCGGCGGGAAGTGGATGGTCGCCGGCAATTTGACATTGCGCGGCGTTACCAAACCGGTCACGTTGACCGTCGACGGCCCGACCGCCGAGTTGAAGGACCCCTGGGGCATGCTCCGCCGCGGCGCGACGGCCACCACGACCATCAACCGCAAGGACTTTGGCCTCGGTTGGAACAAGGCGCTGGAAACCGGTGGCGTCATGGTGGGCGAGGAGGTTCAGATCACTCTCGACATCGCCGCCACCCGCAAGCCAGCCGCGGCCACCAACTAAACAGGAACTTAGTCAGGCGCAGGGTCTGCCGGCATGGGGTATGGAGGGCGGTGGGTGTGAGAGTGGATCAGCTCGATTCCGGGCAGGACATGCGCGGCTGTGTTGATCATGGGGGGAAGCGGCACTCTGAAGACTGGAAGCGGCGGGCGCGCGGCGCGCCTGCTTGCCATGTCCCTACCGGAATGGATATGGTGGCCGGGAAGGAGAGTTTGCCATGAACAGCGAGACATCACGCCGCGGCTTCATAGCCGGGTCGGCATTTAGCATCGTCAGCCCGCATCTGGTGCGCGGCGCGGCGCCGGCGAAGTTGCGCGCCGGGCTGGTGGGCTGCGGTGGACGGGGCACGCAGGCCGTCAACGACATGCTCGTCGGAAACGAGAACGTCGAACTCGTCGCCATGGGCGACGTCTTCGAGGACAAGCTCGAAGGCTCGCTGAAGCGGTTGCGCGAAGGGACGAGCCTCAAGCAGTATGCCAACATGCCGGTGGTGCGCAACGGCCAGACCAAAGGGTTGACCCTCGAGGAGTTGAGGAAAGATGTTCCGGCCCGCATTCAGGTGGCGCCGGAGAACCACTTCACCGGGTTCGACGCATTCAAGAAGGTGGTCAATTCGGGCGTCGATATCGTCATGCTTTGCACCCCGCCCGGCTACCGTCCCGAGCACTTCGAGGCGGCGGTGAACGCGGGCAAGCACATCTTCACCGAGAAGCCGATCGCCACCGACCCTGTAGGGTGCCGGCGGTTCATGGCCGCGGCGAAGCTTTCCGAGCAGAAAAAGCTGTCGGTGGTTTCGGGCGCCCAGCGCCATGCGCAGAAGTCGTATGTGCAGACGGTGGACAAGATCAAGAGCGGGGCGATCGGCGAGATTCAGTCGCTCTATTCGCGCTACCTTTCGGGGCCGGTCTTCCACGCCAAAGCCCGCGACACCAAATGGGGCGACATGGAGTGGCAGCACCGCAACTGGTATTCGTTTGTCTGGATCTGCGGCGACCAGATCGTCGAGCAGCACTATCACAACATCGACTTCATCTGCTGGGTGATGGGCACGCATCCGTCGAAGGTTGTCGCGTCGGGGGGCATCTCGTGGCGCAAGGGCCAGGAACTGTACGGCAACATCTACGACCACATGGCGTCGGAATTCGAATTCGCCAACGGCGTGCGCTATACGTCGCATTGCCGGCAGTTCCCGCAGGGGTGCTTCCGCGAGGTGTCGGACCTGGTGGTGGGTTCGAAAGGCTCCTCGAAGGGGACCGATCTGTCGACCGAGCAGGGCATCAACCCCTACGTGCAGGAGCATATCGACCTCGTGAATTCGATCCTCGGCACGGGCCCGTATCAGAACCAGGGCATGCCGATCGCCGAGGCGACGATGACGTGCATCATGGCCCGCGAATCGGCGTATTCGGGCGAGATGGTGACCTGGGACAGGATCATGGCGTCGCAGCTTGATTTGCAGCCGAAGGCGTTCGACTACAAGCTGACGTTGGCCGATGGCACGGTGCCGGAGCCGGGCAAGTACAAGTTGATCTAGACGGCACGGATGCGAAACATCATCATCGCGTTGCTGGTGGTGCTGGGCGTGGTGGCGTTGCGGTTCGGATTTGTCCGGACCGAGCGGCCGGCCGCGCCCGGTGGATCCGATTCAAGCGCGATACAGCCCGACATACCTGAAGAGTTTCTATCGCCGCATCTGCGGATCCTGATGTTCTACAGCGCTGAGGCGGCACCGAGGTTGGGCCGGCCTGCGACGGTTTGCTATGGGGTTGTGAACGCAGTCAAGGTGAGGCTGGATCCGCCGTTGGCCGCGGTGTCGCCGTCGGCGAGCCGGTGTTTTTCGGTGACGGTGGACAGGCCGCAAATGTTGACGCTGACGGCAACGGGCGGTGGTGGAGAGGAGGCGGTGGCGGCGTTCCGGCTGGGGGTGAAGACGCCACGGCCGGTGATCACGTCGTTGCAGTTGAGCACGTTCACGCCGAAGCGGGGCGAGACGGTGACGCTGTGTTACGGAACGAGGTTTGCGGCGAAGGTGAGGCTGGCTCCGGAGGGTCCGTTGTTGGCTCCGGCGGGCAGGCACTGCGTGGAATGGCATCCCGATGCGCCGGCGTACTGGTTGGTGGCGGAAGGCAAGGACGGCAGAGACGAGACGCCGCTGCCGCTGAAGTATATCGACTGACGTCGGGCTGCAGAGACAATGATGGCCCCGGAGCGGCGACGCCCTGGGGCCTATTGCATTTGAGGGGTTCAGGCCTGTTCGGAGAGGTCTGCGGTCTTGGCGCCGACGGCGTTTTTCTTGACCGATTCGAGGCCTGAGTCGCGGGCCTTTTCGGTGTCATAGAGTTCACTCTGGCCGATCACCTGGTTGTTGCCGGCCTTGAGCACGAAATAGGGCTTGCCCGAGGCGGAGACCTTCTTGGTGTAGCGCTTTTCGTCGGGTGCATTCTTCTTCACAGACTCGATGCCGTTCAGGGCGCTGGGCTTGGTTTTGTACATCTCGCTGGTCAGGATGGTCTGGCCGTTGGATGATTTGAGGTTGAAGTAGAACTGGCTGTCCTTGGCTTTCTTCAGTTCGAATTTGCCTGGCATGGACGATACTCCTCTCCGGCGGCGAAAGAATGGGCCGGATTTGACAAACCCGACAGGATGCCGCCGCTCGGAGTATTCTAGCGCAGCGCGGAAGCGGTGACATACGAGGTGGCGAATGGCATCGACCCGGACCCCGGCTCTGCTATATCATCTCTGCATGAGCTCCCAATCCAGCCGCAGACATTTCATGGGGGGCGGCGCCGCGGCGCTGGCCGCCACTAGCGTTTCCCTTTCGCCGTCGATGGCCGCACCGGGCGAGGCTTCGCGCCCCATCCGGCTGGGCATCGCCAGCTACAGTTTCCGCGAGTTCAGCCGGCGGGCGTGCATCGTGATGGCGAAGCAATTGACGCCGCTGCTGACGATCAAGGAGTTCCACGCGCTGTACCGTTCGACGCCGGAGGAACTGGACCGGGCAAAGGCCGAGTTCCAACGCGCCGGCATCGTGCTGACCGGCGGCGGAACCGTCTACATGCAGAAGGACGACGACGCCGACGTGAAGTCGTACTTCGAGTACGCCAAGCGTCTGGGCATGCCGATGATGAACGTCGGACCGACCGCCAAAACGCTGCCGATCATCGAGAAGTACGCCATCCAGTACGACATCAAGATCGCCGTCCATAACCACGGACCCGAAGACAAGCACTTCCCCGCCCCGTCCGACGCGTTGAAGGTGATTAAGAACATGGACCCCCGCATGGGCGTCTGCATCGACGTCGGCCACACCACCCGCACCGGCAAAGACCTGATCGAAGAGATGAAACTGGCCGGGCCGCGCATGCTCGACTTCCACATGAAGGACCTCAGGAACCTGATGGACAAAGACTCGCAGTGTGATGTCGGCGACGGCGCGATGCCGGTGAAAGCAATCTTCGCCGAGATGCTGCGGCAGAACTACAAAGGCATTGTCCATCTGGAATACGAAATCAATGCCATGGACCCGATGCCGGGCATGATCAAGAGCTTCGCGTACATGCGCGGCGTGATCGACGGCATGGCCAGCTGAAGCTGGTCTCGATCATTCATCGAGAGGGGCCCGCTTCACGGCGGGCTCCTCTTGTTTGTCGCTTAGACGCGTCCGGATGGCCCCGCCGGAGCCGCCAAAGATGATGAAAATGCACCCCTCCCGCGCGGAGGCCGCAAACTAAGCGAGCGGGTCGCCGGGGTGATTTCCAGCGGTTGGAGTGATGTTGAGCTACACTGGCGCGATATGCTCTCGAAACTGTTGAGGAGGATCCACCTCTATACGGGCTTCTTCCTGGCGCCCTGGGTGCTGATGTACGCCGTGAGCACGGTGGCGATGAACCACCGGGCGTGGCTCAGCGGCGAGACCAACGAGGGTCCGCGATGGGAGCAGCGCGCGGAGCGAAGCTTCGACGGCGTGCTGGGAGAAGGCACGGCGGGCGAACAGGCACGGGTGATCCTCGCGTTCCTGGACCTGGATGGCGCACATAACGCGCGTTGGAATCCGGATAAGACGGCGTTGGTGATCCAGCGGCAGCAACTGCGCGACCCGTTGCGGATAACCTTTACGCCGAGCGACGGCAAGGTCCTCATTGAGGGCCAACCTGCAAGAACTTCGGCGCTGCTGGAACGGATGCACCGGCGGCGCGGCTACGCGCAGGACTATGCCGCCGATGACGTTTGGGCCTTCATTGTCGATGCATTCATCATCGCGATGCTGTTCTGGGTGGTCTCCGGGTTCATTCTCTGGTGGCAGATGAAGGCCACACGGCGGTGGGGGTTGGCGTTTGCACTCGGCGGACTGGCCGTCTTCATCGGCTACGCGATCACGCTTTAGAACGAGGCAACCATGGAATTCCAGCACCTCAACCGCCGCATTCATCTGTACATGGGACTGGCGCTGTCGCCGTGGATACTGCTGTATGCGGTGAGTTCGATCCCCTTCAGCCATGGCCGGTTCTTCGACGACCTGGACAAGGCGAAACAGTTGCCGAACTGGACCAAGGCCGCCGAGATTGCGTTCGAAGCGCCTGTACCCGAGGGCAGACAGGAACTGCGGGAATTGGGCCGGGCGATGATGCGCACAGCAGGGCTCGAGGGAGCGTTCGGGGCGTACAGGCAGGGTCCGAAGCAGGTGAACGTCTATCACCACAGCGTGTGGCGTTCGACGCAGATCAGGTACCTCATCGAGGAGCGCAGGCTCGTGGTGGAAGACAAGCGGTTCCGCTGGGACCACATGCTGACCGGATTCCACGCCAAGGGCGGATTCGAGCAGGACAGTCTGCTGCATGATTCCTGGGGCGTGGTGATTGATCTCGCCTGTCTGGCGTTGATCCTGTGGGTGGCCAGCGGGATCTACATGTGGCTGCCCATGCGCAACCTGCGGCGGTCGGGCATGGTTGCTCTGGCGGCAGGCGCGGTGAGTTTCGCTCTGTTCGTCTGGCTGCTCTGACCGGACGCGGTTACCCGCGAAGGTATCGCCACAGCGCCAGCGCGAGATAGTGACCGAAGCCGTGCGCTGATTCCGGCGTCACGTCAACCGCGCCGCAGTTGGCATAGGGGATCTCGATGGTCCCGGCGGCGCGCGTGCCGGGCAGCGCAGTAGCCCAACGGGCGAACGACATGCCCTGCGAGTAGTTCGACGAGTTGTTCCAGGCCGTGCCGAATGGAAGATTGTTCGACGCCGAGTAGGGCAGCCGCCCCTCGTTGACCTCTTCGAGGATCTTCGAGAAGGCGACGATTTCGGCCCAGTTGCGTTGGTCCTCGCCGCCGGGGAAGTAGATGTCCTCATTGTGCTGGCCGCGGATCCAGGGGCAGTGCAGATCAAGCGCGAAGGCCAGTTTGCCGGCGCTCCAGGCGGGGACCCACTGGCGGAGAGTGGCGACGGAGGGGTGGACGCTGTCTCCGTCGTAATCGCGGTTATGGTCGCGGGGGCGGCGGTTCTTGCCCTGGTCGCCGTCCTCGACGCCGTCTTTGTCAACAAACGGGATGACGGCGAACTGGACGTTCTGCTTGAGCCAGGGGTCTTTCATGGCCGCTTCCATCAGCCCGTCCAACACATAGCTGGCCATCGACTCGCAGGCGTGGTGGCGGGCAGTCAGAAGCACCTTTAGAGCGTCCGGCGATTGCGAGCCGAACATCAAACGTTCGACTTTTCGACCCTTCCGGGTCTGGCAGAGGACCTGCCGGCGGACGCCGCTGTGGTCTTTAAGAAACTGCTGGAGTTCGATCTCCGTGTACGGCATCGCAAAGGCGAACTGGACGGCTGAATCGGCCAGACTGAAGCTGTAAGTGAAACACTTGCCGTCAACGGCGCTCCGCCCAAGCCACCTCCAGAAGGAAGTAGGGCCTTTGCTCAGCGCCGGGCCGCGCGTGCCGATGACGTCGCTGCCGGTGAAATGGAAGCGCAGCGTGCGTTCTTGCGCGCCGCGGACTTCGAAGCACCACCAGAACCAGTCGCCTTCGGTGTCGCGGAGATCTTGACGTATGTAAACATCATTGCCCTCGATTCGTTCCACGATGATGTTGCCGGCGGGAACCGATGGGCCGATCTCGATGCCGGACGGGCGGGCGAGCAGCGAGAGTGGCGTGGACAGCAGTGTGCGACGCGTGAGGTCGGTCATCCAAAATCCTCCATGCGGCCGGGCCGGGATAGGGTGCCGGCGGCGGGTGACCGGGCGGGCAGCATCCGGGGGGCGGCTATCTACATTAAACCCTGTTGGATCCTGACGTGAGTTCTGGCATACTTGACTCAACTTGTCGGATTTACGCCGCCGACAGCGGCGTCTGGGAAACGAAATCGACTCTCGCGCCCGGACCTACCTGGATTAAGGAGTTCGCGGGGCAGTGCAGACCGTCAGGAGGCAATAGCGTGAAAGAAACAGGACTTGTGAAGTGGTTCAACAACGCCAAAGGCTATGGCTTCATCGTCCGTCAGAGCGGCGAGGATGTCTTTGTCCACTACAGCTCGATCTCGAAGGAAGGCTACCGGACCCTGGAGGAGGGCAAGGAAGTCCACTTTGAGTGCATCACCGGGCCGAAGGGGCTTCACGCGCAAAACGTGGAGCCGACCTAACAGCGGCCCTGGTTTGGTACCATGACGGGGCCTGAGGAGGGGCCCCGCATGGTGCGCAAGATGGCTCTTATCATCTGCTTCGCGCTGGTGGCCTGCGGTGGGCTGATGGCTCAGCGGCCGAGGGCTCGCGATGCGGGCGTGAAGACCGGGATGCTGGAGCCGGGACCGCTGAACGCCATCACCGATGTCGCCGGCGTCCGGGTAGGCCATTCCACTGTTGTGCGCCCCCCCAACGTCCTGACGGGTGTAACCGCCATCCTGCCTCATGGCGGCAATCTCTTCAGGGAAAAGGTCCGGGGCGCCGTTTACACGTTCAACGGCTTCGGCAAACTAGCCGGGTCGACGCAGGTGGACGAACTGGGCGAGATCGAGACGCCGATTCTGCTGACATCGACGCTGAACGTCCCCCGCGTGGCCGACGCCCTGATCGACTACATGCTGGCTCTACCCGGCAACGAGACCGTCCGCAGCATCAACCCGGTGGTGGCGGAGACCAACGACGGCGGGTTGAACGACATTCGCGGAAGGCACGTCGGGCCGGATGAAGTTTTCGCGGCTATCCGTTCGGCAAGCGGCGGGGCGGTGGAGGAGGGCGGGGTAGGCGCTGG
>JACZJQ010000068.1 GCA_014860455.1 Bryobacteraceae bacterium
CCTCGGGCTTGGCGGGCGCGGCGGGTTGAACGCGCTGTCCGAAGCCTGGAGGCATGGCCTGCTGGCGCGCCGAGGCGCCCGATGCGAGCAGGAGGACGCACGTGAGAGCGATCCAGCCCCGCGCCGCCAGTGGTCGATTCAGTCCGGGAGTCGTCATGTCGCTACGGTCCTGCTACTTCCTGGCGGGAGGGGCGGCGCTCTCGAAGGCCGCAACCGCGGCCTGTTCGTCGGCGCTCATCTCTGCCCGCTTTTTGGTCCATTTGTTCTTGCCGAAGGGCGTATCGCGTTCGAAGGTCACGAGGCCGTCCTTGACCGAAGCGACGCGGAAGGCCGGCGCGGCGGTTTTGTCCTTGGAGCGGTCCTGCTCGGAGGATGCTGGCTTCAGCTTCTCCTCCATGCGGTTGAAGCCGAAGGGCGTCCGGACGTAGAGCCAGGTTTTGCCCTTCGAATCGGTGTGGCGCCAGGTGTTTTCACCCGCGGCGACGGAACTGGCCGGAATTCCGTCCGGTGGTTTCGGCGAGTCCTTGGGAGGCTCGGCCGAGGCCAGACCTAATGTCATGCACAAGGTGATCAGTAGATATTTCATTTCAGCGAACCTTTTCCCAGTAGCAGGATTTGCCGAACGGCGTCGCCGCCAGCACCTTCCTGAATCCATTCACCACAGCCCCCTCCGGGCTGGTGTCGCCAGCCTGGCACATGCGGCGGTCAGCGCCCGCAGATCCTCCGGGACCCGAGACCTGCTGCGAGCCGATGGAGGTGGCCGCAACCGCGGGTTTTGCCGGCTGCGAGGCAGCGGGTCCGGGCGCCGCACGGACGGGCGCTTGCGAAACGGGCTCAGTGTCTTTCAGTTGCGCGTAGGAGGCCGGCACGCGCTTGCCGTCCCACTCGAAGACGAGGCCGGTGGGCTCGATGGCGAGGAGTTTGAAGTCGCCGATCTGCTGTCCGGCGCGGTAGCTGCGCTGTCCGGCACCGCGCGAGCCTGCTAAAACGACCTTGGGCCCGTCGCCAAGGTTGATCATGCCGTAGTAAAGCGGCAGGGCAGGCATGGGTTTAGGGGCTTCGACCTCTACGATGACGGTAGGGTTGCGGTCGCGGCTGAACATGAGTTGCTGGGCGACTTCGAGGTAACTCATGGCCATGACCTGTTTGGGTGGCTCGGGAATGAGGACCACGGGAGGATCGCCGGCGGTGGCGGGCCGGGCGAAGAACTGCGCCGAGGTGCGTTCCTGCTCCAGCCAGATCACGCGCATGCGCCAGAAGGCGGCGGCGATGAGGACGACCAGCAGGAGGTTCAAGGCCATGAGCCGGCGGGTCATCGCTCGTCCTCCTTCTTCGGAAGAAGCTTGCCGGGCACAAGAGCCGAAATGACGATGCGGGCGGGAACGGTCTTCTGTTTGGGATTCGCCGTGTCGAATGAGACCGCGACGGTGCCGAGCGCCTCGGGCTGGCCACCGAGGTCGGAAAGCAGGTTGAGAGTTTGTTCGATGCCGCAGTCGAGCGTCACCTGGACGCTGACTTCGCCGTACTGCTCATCGATGCGGCGCGGTTGGCGCAACTCGCTGGCCCTGAGGTCGACCGGGGGCGTTTGGGCGCGCAGGACACGGCGCACGATTTGCAGGATCTGGGCTTGGGCCTGAGCCGCGGTTTCAGCCCGGATGACGCCCTTCTCTCTTTCGGTAAGCGCGGCAGCCACCTTCTTCCTCACCTGCTCGCGCGGTTCGATGGAGCGTTCGATTTGACGCAACCGTTGGACGCGGCGCTCGAGTTGGGGGATGCTGGCTACCTCGACCACGTCGCCGGCGCCGTCCTCCGGCCAGAAGTGGACAGCCATGGCGATCGCCGCAGCAGCGAGCAGCAGCGTCAGGGCGCGGCGGTCACGTTCGTTCAGACCGTTCATCGCCCCGCCTCCCGTCTGGTCCGCAGGCGGAAGGATTCGCCCGATTGCCCGCGGTTGAGCGGCATGGTGAATTCGGTTTCGTGGAACAGCGGCGACTCGTCGAACTTCTTCAATAGCCCCTCGGCCTGGTCGGCCTCGCCGGCCACCGATACGGTTCCACCATCGATCACCAGTTGCTGCACGAATGCAGGCGGCGGCAGCAGGCGGTTGACTTCCTTGAGCGCGTCGAGGTCGGCCTGGGAGCGTTTGCGGAAGCTGTCGACCAGTTGGATTCTTGACGCCATTTCGGCTGTTTCGCGGTCGGCGGCGTCGAGACGTTTGGCCACAGGCTCGAGCCTGGTGATTTCGGCCTTGAGCCTGTCGACGTGGCGGCGCTCGAGAATGCGGCCCTCGAACGCCATGGCAATGAGCGCCACGGCGAGGATCACGCAAAGCGCCAGCGTCGGCACGTAAAGCGCCTTTGACGTCCCGCGGCGCAGTTCAGCGGGCAGCAGGTTAAGGGGTTCGCCGAAGTGCAGCGCGGCTGCGGCAAGGGCGGCGGCGTAGGCCGGGGCTCGCATGGAGCGGGCCTGGTCGGACAGATCGGCCTGATCGGGAGCGGTCCCGGTGACCGGCAGCAGATGGAAGATGTCGGGGACCTCTTCAGGGAGATCGATGCGCATCTCGGCCGCGCTGAGCGCGATGGCGCGGTCTGCTGCAGTGTCGAACTTCGCCGAGAACAGGGGCTTGGCTTCGCTCTCGCCATAGACTTCGACGCCGCCATCAAGCCCGGCCGCATAGCCGGAGAGAGCCAGCCTGGGCAGGGCAGGTTTGGCCGAATAGATCCTGGATGCCTGGTAAACGACGTTGGCCAGAAGGCTGAAGCCGGCAAGCTTGACGCCGGCCTCGGTGAACATGGCCGTGTAGGTGTCAATTGTCTCCTGGCGCGCCAGGGCGACGGCGCAGAAGGGCGAGCCGGCGAACCGCTGGAAGTCGATGGCGAAGCCCTCGTCGTCACCCCAGGGGTGCAGCGTATCGGCTTGCAGGCGGACGGCGGCGGCGGTGTCCTCATCGCTTAAGCCGGGCAGCGACACCAGCCGCAGCAGCACCTCTTCGCGGGGCAGCAGGGCGATGGCCGCCAGCGGCAGGGCCTCATGGGCGGCAAGGAACTTTTGCAATTCGCCGCCCCAGTCGGCCGCGGGGCGTTCGCGAATGGACTCGATGACGGTTTCGGCAATCAGCGAGACCCCGGCGGGGCGGACACGGACGACGACTGCGCGCATGTCGCGAGCGCCGAGTTCAATGCCCGTTCCGGAGCCGAAACACAGAGCCCGGCGGAGTAGGGGATGGCTTAGCGCGGCCATACGTCGAACAGCATCCTTTCAGCTACCGCATCGTCGTTGCGCCTCAAGATCGAGAAGCCCTCCTCGTAGATCTTCTGGTTGACGATCACGGTCATGGTCGCGCTGCGGCGGGTTTCAGCGAGCGAACCGTCCTGCAGACGAGGGCGGGCGGTGGCGCGGAGCGTGTAGATGGAATCGCCACCGATTCGAAAGCGGCCGAAGCTCGATCCGAGCGCCGGGCCGAGAAGGGCCAGTTGCGGTTCGCGGATGGGGGCCATGCGGCGCAGGGAGAGTGTCATCTGGACCGCAGTCGGGGGTGCGCCAACGGCGAGCATGGTTTCGGGTTCGACGGTGTTCAAATCCAGCGCGCCGCCGGAACTGTAGACCGAGAGGCAGTCCTTGAGGCCGGCGCGTGGGACGAGCGAGCCGTCAGGCATGCGCTGGTAGCTGCCGTGGAAGAGATCGGGTGTGATTCCGCGTACTGACAAAAGGTCCTCGATCTGTTCAATTGACGCATGGGGTGCGCGGAAAGACGGAACCATGGCCAGATAAAACCGGTCGAACCCGGTGGATGTGCCGGCGGCGCCGCGCCAGTCGAGGATGCCGGCGGTGACGGTCTGGGCCATCATGGGCGGCAGGCCCATGGCGAGAAGAAGGCGGTTCAAATCGCCGGGTTGAGCGGTGTTGACGTTGAGCCGGGAAGATTCGGGGATCATCTCGACCGCGGCGTCGCCCTCCGGGAATTGCATCAGCAGAAGCGGAATACCGGGACGCCAGTATTGAACCATGCCGTTGGGCATTTCCTGGCCGGGGCCGTAGAGCATGTAGTTCAGGGCGCGGTCCAGGGCGCCGGCGGCGAGGTAGCGGGCTTTGAGCCCTTCGACTGCATTGCCTGCGCGGCCGACTTCGCCACGGACCATCGCCGCGACGGAGAAAGCGATCGCCGCCAGGCCCACCGAGAGCCAGAGCACGGCGAGCAGCGCGCCGCCCTTTTGAATTTGACGTGGGGTGGCTGAAGAGTTCGGCAAATCCGCCCGATCCCTCACGGCCGCGGCTCCGCGCGATAGGTGGGCGGAGGCCTGACTGCTCCTTGCAGTCGCGGCTCGTGAATCAGTCGTGGCTCGTAAAACGGCGGCTCCGCGGGCGTTGTTGCTGGATTGCGACGTCTCGTGAGCGGCAGGACCGGTGGTGAATCCGGAGCCCGAGATGGATGGCCGGTCAGTAGACATACTGCTCTCCGGGGGGCTTGGTGACGCCGAGGCGGGCGGTGACGCCGACGGGTTGAGCGGAGGCCGAAGAAGCGGGTCCGGGCAGGATTTCGACGCGCACGGCCCAGGGCCAGGCGTCGTCGCGGCCCCATCGCGGCAGCCATGGGCGGGCGGGGTCGGCGAGGAGAGAGCGTTCCTGATAGGAGAACACGGTAGCGCCGATCTTGTCGGCGAGGACGAAGGTGGAGGGCATCGGCTGGGGCAATTGGAAAATCATGGGCGGCAGGGGTCCGGGG
>JACZJQ010000069.1 GCA_014860455.1 Bryobacteraceae bacterium
CCCACCAACTCGGCCAACTCCCCGCCACCGCCATCTGCGGCAACGACATCACCTCCTCCTGCCTCTACGTCGCCGCCCTCAGCCTCATCTACGCCGGCAAATACGCCCCCTTCGCCCTCCTCATGGTCGCCGGCCTGCTCTATCTGTTCCGCTGGATCTACGCCGAAGTCGGCGACGCCCTCCCCTTGAACGGCGGCGCCTACAACTGCCTGCTAAACACCACCTCCAAATATCGCGCCTCTCTCGCCGCCTGCATGACCATCCTCTCCTACATCGCCACCGCAGTCATCAGCGCCGGCGAGGCCATGCACTACGCCAAAAACCTCGTCCCTGCCATCGACCCCTTCACCGCCACCATCGGCCTACTTGCCTTCTTCGCCCTGCTCACCATCATCGGCATCACCGAATCCGCCGTCGTCGCCACCGCCATCTTCCTCTTCCACATGGTCACCCTAGTCGTCTTTTGCCTGATCGGCGGCTGGCACGTTTTCTCTAACCCCTCCGTCCTTAACGCCAACTGGGCCGCCCCCTCCGAACACGACCTCTGGAAGGCCCTCTTCTTCGGCTTCGCCGCCGCCCTGCTCGGCATCTCCGGCTTTGAAAGCTCCGCCAACTTCATCGAGGAACAGAAAGACGGCGTCTTTGTCAAAACTTTGCGCAACATGTGGGCCTCCGTCTCTGTATTTAATCCAGTCATCGGCTTCCTCGTCCTCGGCATCCTCCCCCTCGCGCTTGTCCGCGGCCATACCGAAGACCTCCTGGCCCACTCCGGCGGCATCATCGCCGGTCCCTGGCTCCGCACCTGGGTCTCCATCGACGCCACCCTCGTGCTCTCCGGTGCCGTCCTCACCTCTTTCGTCGGCGTCACCGGCCTCATCAAGCGCCTCACCCTCGACCGCTGCCTCCCCCAGTCCCTTCTCAAAGAGAACCGCCTCCGCGGCACCAGCCACCGCATCATCCTCGCCTTCTTCGCCCTCTGCGTCTCCATCAACGTCGTCACCGGCGGCCACATAGAAACCCTCGCCGGCGTCTACACCATCTCTTTCCTTGGGGTCATGGCCCTTTTCGCGGTCGGCAACATGCTGCTCAAGGTCAACCGCCGCGACCTGCCCCGCCGCTTCCGCGCCGGCTGGCCCACCGTCTTAATCGCCCTCATCGGCGTGCTGATCGGCATCGCCGGCAACATCCTGCTCAATCCCGGCTACCTCCTCGTATTCTTCACCTACTTCATCCCAGCCGCCGCCATCGTCTCCATCATGCTCTGGCGCACCAATCTGCTCAAGATCCTGCTCTTCGTCCTGCGCTCCACCGCCGACACCCTCAACCGCTACAACCGCCGCCTATCCCGCGCCGTCATCGGCAAAATCGACGACATCAACGCCCAGGGCATCGTCTTTTTCACCCGCGGCGATTCCCGCCGCAACCTCAACGAGGTCATGCTCTACGTCCGCAATAACGAACAGACCAAGCGCCTCAAGGTCGTACACGTCTACCGCGACGAAAAGGACATTCCGCCCCGCCTTGCCCACGACCTCTCGTTCCTCGACGAGGTCTACACCGAAATCGGCATCGAGTACGTTGCCGTCAAAGGCCAGTTCGGCCCCGACCTCATTGAACGCCTCAGCGTCATGTGGGGCATCCCCAAAAACTACATGTTCATCGGCTCCCCCACCGGCCGCCTTCCCTTCCGCCTCTCCGACCTCGGCGGCGTCCGCCTCATCGTCTGACAAGCCCGGCGCAAAGTTGGGTCAGTTTATCGTGAGGGGTCGAGCTTGACCAGGAAGACCCCGCCGCCGTCGTAGAGCACGGAGACGCCGGGATGGTCCAGAACTGACCGCCGGTAACGCCCGATCTGATCCGGCTTCAGGTCCAGTTCAAAATCCCAGGGCGTCAGTAGGATGTGCCTGATGCCGTGTGCGCGCATGACGCCAGGCCAGGAAAGGAAGTACTGCATCACGCGCCCCTCGTCGCCCCCATAGCCGAGAGCGGTCGGCAGCGGAAGCCCAATCGCCGGATGGCCGGTCTGAAACGCCGTGCGCCCTTCCTGAAAGGCCAGTAGCGGTTCGCTGGCCCCCAACTGCCGCCTCGCGTACTCCGCCGCCGGCGCCAACAGAGCGTTCCGCTCCCGTTCACGCTTCGGGATGGCGGCCATATCGCGGATCAGGCCGGCGAACCCCATCGCCAGCATGCCTGCCAGAGCCGATCCGAGCAGTAGAAGAAGAACTGATCCGCTGGCTTTCGCTTGCAGTGGCGGTCGGCTGAGAAAACTCCTCGCATCCCGCGCCACCCGCGTACCGGCCTCCATTGCGCCGGCCGCAAGCAGCGGCAGCAACGGCAGCGCAAGCCGTTCGTTCGGAGTGAAATTCCAGAGCAGGATCAGCGCGGCGTAGCCCCAACTGAACAGGTGGAGCAATGAAACGCCATTGCGCAGGAGGGCGAAACTGCCGGCCAGCGCGGCCACCAGGACTGCCGTGCGGGCGTAGACCAGAAGGGGCCAGGCCCCGGTGTCAAACCACAGCAGCTTTCCCAGCGAAATCACCAGCGCCGAGAGGTTCGCCTGGATGAGGGCCAAGAGCCCGGTCTCGGCGACATGATTCACCCAATGCCGCGTATAGTCCAGATAAAAGACGAGTTGCGGGTCAGAGGTCTGGACCCGGTTCAACTCGGCCCAGATGAGCCATCCAGCCGCCAGCGGGAGTGCCGCAGCCGCGGCGGAAAGCGCCAGGCGGTGCTTGCCTTTCAGGACGAAGCAGATCAGAAGTGCGGCTATCATGGGCGCCGCGGCCGTACGGAAAAGGAACGCCACACCGGCGGCCACACCGGCAAGCATCGCCGCCGGCTGCGAATTTTGCCGCTCGGCCACCGCGGCGGCGCGCATCGCGAGCCAGAGCAACACGAGCATCGGCATTTCAGTGAGCAGGCAGGTGGAAAGGAATATGACGTAGGGGTTGATTGCGATGAAGGCCGCAACCGCCAAGGCTTCGCGTGGCGACAGTCCCAGCCGGCCGAAAACCCATGGCGAGAGCAGAATCCAGACCGCCATCGATAGCCAGAGCAATGGGATCGCCGCGCCGGCGGTCGCGCTGGCCGAGCCCGTCAACATCCAGAGCGGCGCCGCCAGCATTGAAAGCGCGGGCGGGTATTTCGTCTGCGCCGGGCTCCCCGGCAGGACGTCCAACCGGTAGCCCTTGCCCTCGGCAAGCGACCGTGCACCTGACAGATATGCCGCGTCGTCCATCAGGAGGCCGAAATGCGGGAGGTCGCGGTTTGAGAGCAGGAACCAAAGCGACGGAAGCAGCGCCAGCAGCAGCGTGGCGGCGGCCACCGGGCGTCGGAAGGGTCGGCTCACAATGAGATCGAGCCTAGCATAACCGGCCCTGCCGCAACTTCGCGGCCGGTCCGGATGGCGGCAGCTTATCCAGGCCTCGGCGGCGCCCGCCTCATCGTCTGACAAGTCCAGACGCCGCCGAGGCCATCTCCTCCCCTTACTGCGTCACATAGCCCAGTTCCGGCGACGTCGTCATGGTCTGCGTCTCGGCCCGGTCCACCGTTTCGGCCACCTTCGCCAGATACGCCTTATACGACGAGCCTAATATCTTCTCCGTTGTCGGCAACGTGTCCACGTCCGCCCACTTCGCGAACGGCATCACGATAATGTACTCGCCCACCGCGCTGCCCAGCAGCACCCGGTTCACCCGATAGTCCGTGATGCCCGCCTGCTTCAACGCCGGCAGCAGCATTGTCTTGATCATCTCCTCAAACTCCAGGTTCTTGCCCGGCTTCACCACCACCGTCATCATCCGCGCATGCGTCTTCTGCGGCAGCGGGCCGGGGATGATGCTCAACTCCGGGGCAAACCGCGCCAGCACGTGCCGCGACTCCTCCACCGCGCTCCGCATTACCGTCTGGAATTTGATGTTGTCCGCCGTGCTCATCCCTGACATCGGACCAGGGCTGTCGAACTGAGCGAAGTTCTTCACCGGCGTCACCAGTACCCCAGTGAAGGTCTGGCCGAAGAGCGTCGCCGACCACGCCCTCCTCCACGGCGTGCCCGACTTTTTGTACGCCTCGTTCACCAGCTTGATCCCCTCCGCGAAATCGTAGGTGCCCCCCGCCTTCACCTTGTAGTAGCTGATCCGCATCAGGTCCGGCACGGGCTGCCCCATCGCCTCGCCCGCCATCATCAACGTCACTGCGCCCGCAAGCGCACAACTCTTCCCAAGTAGACTACCCAGCTTCATGCTTCCTCCAGTTGGTTGCCTTGGTCTGCGCGTCCGCAATCGTCCAGCGCGCCAAGCGATTGAAGGACTGTAGCACTGATCGGCAAAAATTACAATACTTTATTGTTCAGGATCACAATCATCCATCCTTGCTTCTCAATCCGCTTACTAAACATTGACGGACCTGAATATGCTATTAGTGCCGCGCGTTCTGCCAAGCTCTGCCCTGTCCGCCTCGCCTGCTGCCGCGCCGCCACTTTTCCGCCCTCACTCTTCCCTTGAAAGCTGCTGACCAACATGTCATTCTCGCGCCGCGGATTCCTTGCCTCATCCGCCTTTGCCCCGGCCCCCAGGCCGCCCGCCCTCCAGCACCGCACCCTTGGCCGCACCGGCCTCTAGGTGACCACCGTCGGCTTCGGTTGCATGATCACCTCAGTCCCCTCGGTCGTCGAGCGCGCCGGTGACTCCGGCATCAACTTCTTCGACACCGCCCGGGTCTACGGCGGCGGCAACAGCGAACGCATGGTCGGTGCCGCCCTCAAAGCCCACCGCCAGAAACTCATCCTTTCCACCAAGACTCTCGGTCGCACCAGGGAAGCCGCCCGCGCCCAATCGGTCTTCGAGGCCTGACCCCCAATCGGTGCACATCTCCCGTGCTGAGGCCGCGAGCGCAGCGAGCGGGTCCCACATTGTCTCTCCTCTTCCGAGGCCGCAAGCCAAGTGGGGCGGCCTCCCAAGCCCCGCTGGCGCGCAGCGCTCCTCCCCCTCGTGGGGCGGGCTTCAGCCTGCAGTTTCGACACTCTTGTCGAGACGTTTTCGACCCCTCGACGGCACCGTTCGTTGCGCGGACCTCCAGGTCTGCCGTGTCGGCGGTACGGACCGGGCACATACTAAACAGAACGTGCCGGGCACATAGCAGACAGTTTCGCGAGAGCATTGGCTTGAAGGAGAGCCGATGCCCTGGAAAGTGAGCGATGCGATGGAAGTGAGAGCGCGGTTTGTGGAGGACTGGCGCGGTGGTTGTTGGTCGCTGGCGGAACTGTGCCGATTCTATGAGGTGACCAGGAAGACCGGCTACAAGTGGCTGGAGCGTTACGAGCAAGGCGGGATTGCGGCCTTGTCGGACCAGAGCCGGGCGCCGCGCCACCACCCGAACTCGGTCAGCGAGGAATTGGAGGAGCGCATCATCGGCATGCGCGGGCAGCATCCGCGCTGGGGGGCGAGGAAGATCCGGGCCCTGTTGGAACGGGAGGGGGTGGGGGAGTTGGCCGCGGTGAGCACGATTGGAGCGATTTTGAAGCGGAACGGGCTGACGGTGGCGCGGCGGCGCAAAGCGCGGGCTCAACCCAACGCCGCGGCGTTACCCGTTGCAGGTGGTCCCAACGATTGTTGGAGCGCTGATTTCAAGGGCTGGTTCCGGACCCTGGATGGCGTGCGGTGCGACCCGCTGACCCTCAGTGACGTTTACAGCCGCTTTCTGCTGCGGTGCCAGGCGGTGCGGGCCGCCGACACGCTGCACGCCAAGCCCGTCATGGAAGCGGCATTTCGCGAGTATGGCCTGCCGCGGCGGATGCGCACCGACAACGGCCCTCCGTTTAGCTCGAACGGTGAAAGCGGGCTGACCGCGCTTTCGGTGTGGTGGATTCGGTTAGGGATTATGCCCGAGCGGATTCAGCCGGCGCATCCTGAACAAAACGGGCGGCATGAGCGGATGCACCGGACTCTGAAGCAGGAGACGGCATCGCCGCCTGGGCCGAACCGGCGCCGGCAACAGGAGCGGTTCGACATCTTCCGCCTTGAGTACAACGAGCAGCGGCCGCATCAGGCGCTGGGCCAGACGCCGCCGGCAGAGCACTACGAACCGTCGCCGCGGGCTTACCCGGAGCGTTTGGCGGCCATCGAGTATCCCAGCGAGTGGCAGGTGCGGCGAGTCAGTAACGGCGGCCAAATCCGCTGGCATAGCGAGCGGGTCTTCATAGCCCACGCGCTGGAATGGGAACAGGTGGGGTTGCAACAGATCGGCGACCATTATTGGAAGATCCAATTCAGTTTCTACGAGATCGGAGTGCTGGATACGCGGCGATTGAAGATCTTGAGTCCGCAGCGATTTCAGAAACGCTGCGAACGGGAAAACGGCGGGAAGTGATGATCGCCCCTTCGCTTTCACGATCATGGATAAGGCCGGTTGGGTCCGGGGTCAAGGCTCAAGATGAACTCGCTTCGCTCGGCCTTGACCCCGGACCCAGCCGGCCTTTCAGAATGCTGGGATGAAAGCGAAGGGGCTATGCGAAGGGTCCGCTGAAGTCGACGCCATGTGTATACCATGTGCCCGGCACAAAGTGTTTACCATGTCCCGGTCTTGACAGGCATTCCTGCCGACATGTCTTCACTTCGCCCTCGCCAACGACATCCCCTCATCCCCTCCTCAAC
>JACZJQ010000070.1 GCA_014860455.1 Bryobacteraceae bacterium
CGTCCGGCTGCGCGACATCAGCACGCTAAAGATAGATCAGTTCTGGCTAAGTTTTCACATAGGGAGCAACACGATTCGCCAGAACCTGAAGTGGTACGACAACTTAGTCGTTTCCAGATCGTACATTGGGCCGATGAGTTCGCCGGCGACGGTCGCACCTCCTACCGGATTGGTGGCGACTGTCCAATAAGAGTTATGTGATCGCTCTTGGCGAGTCCAAGCTCCCGCAGGCGCCAACCAGCGGAAAACATGCCGGCTATGTGGCACCGCACTCCAACTGGCTGAGAGCCCTCACGACGCATCCGAACCAAGGACTCCCTCAGTGGCCTGTCAATCGAACGCCGGCACGCTAGCGGTCTTCGTCAGCGAGCGTGACAAGCAAGGGTGCGCCTGGATCTTCCCCGAAGAAGTGGTTTGGTCAGTGGTTGAGTGAGAAGCGACTTAACATGAGATCTCATGAGGCGCGCGTCGCCCTCTACGGTAACTTCGGCATCGGCAACCTCGGCAACGAGTGCACTTTGGCGGCGGCAATTCAAGGTTTTTCGCGGCACATTGAACGCGGCCGGCTGTTCGGGATTGTCGCGGACGCAGCGGGGCTGTCCGCAGTACACGGGATTGAAGGCGTCGCGATCGACCAAGCTGAAACTGGGCCTGAAACCCAGGAGGCGGGTCACACTCGCCCGTTCGCGGGACGTGTGTTCAGGCGGTTGGCGCACGAATGGCGTGAACTGCGGCGAGCCCGGATGACGCTGCGGGACACTAGCGCTCTCTTCGTGGTCGGCACCGGCCTGCTGGAGGATGACACCGGCGCGCTTGGCTGGTTTATTGCGCTCTTTCGTTGGATTCTGGCGGCTCGACTGAGCGGGTGCCAGGTCGGATTCGTCAGCGTAGGGGCAGGCCCCCTGCGCCCCGGTTTGCCGACGCTGCTGGTGCGGGCGACACTGAAGCTCGCTCATTACGTTAGTTACCGGGACGAGACCGGGCGAAACTCGATGAAGATGGCGGGCGTAAACGTTGAAGGTCACGGGGTCGTTCCTGACCTCGCTTTCAGCTTGCCCAGTGTGGAGCCACTCGTGGACGCCTCTGACTCCCTGGACGGACGGGCGCCGCGAGTTGCGATTGGCGCCATGGAGGTCGAGGAACTGGTGTCGAGTCCGGGCGAGCGCGAGGATTGCATGCAAAGGATGGCCGAGTGTGTTGTGGCGTTGGTCCGGGGAGGGGCGATCCTGACCATCGTTTACGGCGACGTGAAGCACGATCATCTGTTCGCGGAGGAGTTGTTGGGACGCTGCCATGAACGGCTGGATGCGGGTTGCCGCGGCGCAGTCACCTTCAAACATACGTTGGGCTGGGAGGACCTGGTTGCGGAACTCGCGCGGCAGGATGTGGTCGTGGCGGCCCGGTATCACAATCAGATCCTCGCGCTGCTGCAGGGGAAACCCATGGTGGCGCTTGCCTATCACCCCAAGAGCCTGGACCTGGCTGCGCAGTTTGGGCTGGAGCAATGCGCCGAACATCTGTTGGCGATCGACCATGAGCGGCTTACCCGCCATATCCGTGAGCTCTGGGAGAACCGGGCGCCGTTTGCCGTCAACATCAGGGATCGTGTGGCTTGCGCAAAGACCGATCTTTCCGGCCAGTTCCATAAACTGGCAGGCTACTGCGAAGAGAGTGGAGCCCAAGAGCGGGCTGCGCGTTCGCACACCTTTGGAGGGAAACAATGAAGGCGCCGGATGTTACTCGCACCGAAGCTGCCCGCGTGTGTATGCCCACTTGGCGGGCCTTTGCGCGTGCGCCGTTTCAGTGTTATCGCTATGAGGCGCAGGATGTTCTGTGTGAAGCCGATGACGTGGATCTACTGTCCATCGAGCCGGGTGAATCGTTCAGTTGGCGGGAACAGCCGCTTCGCCGGCTCATGTGGCATCCTCCCGGGCGCGCCGCAGTGCGGCTGAATCCAGGTCTGAAGAAAGCACGCCTGGACCGGAATTACGACCTGTTCGTCGCGGTCTGTGAGAGCTGGTGGGACCTGCTCTACATCAATGCCGTGGACGGCTGGCAACGAAAGTGTCGTACCAGCGTGCTTTGGCTGGACGAATTGTTCGTCGGGATGTTGCGACGCTACCGCCACTGGCTGCCGTCGCTCAAACGCTTCGACCATATCGTGTTGGGGCATCTGCGAAGCGTCGAGGAAGTTAGCAGAATCCTGGGCCGCCAATGCCACTGGGCACCGCCCGCGGTCGACGTGCTGCGTTTTGCCCCGCCAGAGGATTCCTGCCTGAGGCCGATAGGTGTTCTCAGCATCGGGCGGCGCCATGAAGGGATCCATGCTGCGCTGAAGAGCTACATGCCCAGAAGAGGCGACTTCTACCTGTACGATACTCTGCAAGGGGTGAGCATGACGGTCAACAACCCGCGTGAGCATCGAGAGGTTTATGCGGAAAAACTCCGAAGGAGCCGTGTCCTGCTGGTCGGCCCGGGCATGATGGGTGAGTCGGAGGCGGCTGGAGAACATGTGGTGGGAGCGAGGTTCTTTGAGGGCGCGGCAGCCGGTGCGATTCTGGCCGGGGAGCGGCCCCGATGTGACGAGTTCGAGTTGTTGTTCGACTGGGCTGATACTGTCATCGAACTGGATCCGTCGGGCGGAGACACGGAGAAGATCCTGGAGGGGTTCTTCGCTGACCCCGCGCGTGTGGTTCAGGCGAGAAGAAATAACGTTGCCGAATGCGCGCGCCGGCACGACTGGATTCATCGCTGGCGGCAGATTTACGATATTGCCGGCATTCCGGCGTCGCAAGGGATGCTGAAGCGGGAACGTCAATTAGAGGAATTAGCCGGTCGTTTCTCCTCCTCAGTCCACTTCAAATGAAAGCCGGCGCCAGGCGCCGCCATCCGTAGTGCCGAGTAGATCGCTAAGGTGCGATGACTGCAAGCCGCAGATTTCGAGGCCGCTCATGAAACCGTTTCCTCAACTTCCGAGATATGTCTTGATTTCGCCAGCCAGAAATGAAGCCAAATTTATTGAACACACTCTTAAGTCAATTGTAAATCAGACAACATTGCCTCTAAAGTGGGTCATTGTTGAAAATGGTTGCACGGACAATACCGCCGAGATTGTGGGCAAATACTCGAAGGATCATCCTTGGATCGAGCTGGTGCCTTTACCCAAGGACAAGGAACGCAGTTTCGCCGGCAAGGCCAACGCGTTCAACGCCGGATGTGAAATGGTGGATCATCTTGATTTTGAGATCATCGGCAATGTCGACGCCGATATTTCCTTCGATGCGGATCACTTCGAGTTTCTCCTGCGCAAATTTCAGGAGGATCCGAGGCTCGGCGTGGCGGGTACGGTTTTCCAGGAAGAGGGGTACAATTCGGCGACCGACAGCTTCGAGGGTCAGAACCATGTCGCGGGCCAGTGCCAGATCTTCCGGCGCGAATGCCTCAGGGATGTTGGGGGCTACGTGGCACACCGCGCCGGCGGCGTGGATTGGATCGCCGTGGTGACCGCCCGCATGCTGGGTTGGAAGACCCGCTCCTTCCAGGAGAAATCGTTCTTCCACTATCGCCGGATGGGGACCGCCGGCCGCGGACGGGTCGCGGCGGCGTTTTCCTATGGCGAGAAGGACTATTACCTGGGCGGGTCGCCAGTCTGGCAAGTGTTCCGATGCGCCTACCGTGCCGTGAAACCGCCCTACCTGATCGAAGGGGCCGCGCTCTTGGCTGGCTACGTTTGGGCCTGGGTGCGCCGAATGCCGCGGCCCGTCTCCAAGCAACTCATGCAATTCCATCGCCGCGAGCAGATGACCAAGCTGAAGGCCATCCTTGGCAGGATGCTCAGATTCCGCAAGTTGGACAAGTTTACGGTGAGCGCGGGCCGATAGGAACGATGAGCGCCATGTCTCTCGAACAGCAGACCGAACGCCTGCTCCAGTTCACCAAGTGGCTGGAAAGTTACGGCGAGCTTTCTTACGATCACCAGAGCTTCTTTGCCAGCGAACGGACCCGGAAGATCAAGGACTTTTATTACAGGAGCCCGCTAGTAGGCACGATGATGGTCGCCCCCATCATTTTCTGCGAGGCCTTCGCGCCCTGGATGCGGACCCGGTTCTGGAAACCGCAGCGGTTTCCCATCGCGGATGCGCACTATGCCATGGGCTTTGCGTACCTTGCGCGGGCGCTCGGTCGCGAGGAATATCTAGCCCGGGCGGTGCATTTCCTCGAAGTCCTGGAGCAGACCCGCTGCCCTGGTTTCGAGCGCCACGGCTGGGGGTATCCGTTTCACTGGCAGACACGCAACGGCACCATTACCGCGGGCACGCCGCTCATCACGACCGTGCCATATGTCTATGAGGCTTTTCAGGCCGTTTACGAACTCGACGGCAACGCGCGCTGGCGGGACATTCTGTATTCCACCGCGGAGCATGCCTATCACGATTACCGTGATTCCGAAACTTCACCAGAGGCGGCGACGTGCGCTTATACCCCGGATCCGAAAGATCTGGGGTTGGTGGTCAACGCCAGCGCCTACCGCGCCTTCCTGTTGACGCGCGCCGCCCAGGACTTGGATGAGCCCCGGTATCTCGAAAAGGCTCGCCGGAATGCTCAATTCGTTCTGGACGCCCAGAACGAGGACGGCTCCTGGCCATACGCCACCGACGGCGTGCGGCCCTTTGTGGACCATTTCCACACCTGTTTCGTGATGAAGGCCCTCGCGAAAATGGAGCATCTGACTGGCGAGGGCAGGTTCTGGCCGGCCCTGGACCGCGGCGTGGCCTACTATCTGAACAACCTATTCGCCGAAGACGGGATGCCCAGGCCCTTCTCCAGGAAACCGCGCCTCACCGTTTATAAGCGGGAGCTGTACGACATCGCCGAATGCATCAATCTGTGCGTACTGCTGCGGGGCAGGTATCCCGAAATGGGCGCCAAGCTCGCCCGCGTCGCCGAGCTCGATGGGTGGCATAAATCTGACGGATCATTCAGAAGCCGGCTGCTGCTGCTAGGCTGGGACAATGTGCCAATGCACCGATGGGCGCAGTCTCAGATATTCCGCGCTCTCAGCTTGCTCCTGCTTCGGGACACCGAGGCGGCTGCGGCCGTCTCTGGAAAGGCCGAGAAGGTGGGAGAACGATAGCTCATGTGCGGCATCAGCGGCCAATTCAACTATCTGAAGGGCGAACCCGTCGAGCGCTCCGCACTGGAACGTATGGCGGCGGCCATTACGCATCGCGGGCCCGATGATGAGGGTTATTTCATCGACGGACCCCTCGGCTTCGGATTCCGCCGTCTGTCCATCATCGACCTTGCCGGGGGCCACCAACCCATGGCCGATTCGGCGAGAAGCGTTTGGGTGGTATTCAACGGCGAGATCTACAACTACCCCGAGCTGCGCCGGGAACTCGAAGGCCTCGGGCACGTGTTCCAGACCACCTCGGATACGGAAGTGATCGTGTACGGCTACAAGCAGTGGGGGCAGGACGTCCTGAACCACCTGAATGGGATGTTCGGGCTCGCCATCTGGGACGTTGCCCAGCGACGCCTGACCGTGGCGCGAGATCCTTTCGGGATCAAAGGGGTTTACTACCGCTGTGAGAAAGGGACGCTGTGGTTCGGGTCGGAAATTCGCGCGGTCGCGGCTGGCGCGGGAGATCCAGACGGCATCGATCCCACCGCGCTCAATCTGTTTCTCCGCTATCGCTACACGCCGTCGCCATTCACCATTCACCGCGGCGTGAAGAAACTCGCTCCGGGGACCATGCTCACTTGCGATGCGCGCGGCATGGCCGTCCGGCGTTGGTACACCACGGCCCCCCGGCCTTTCTCCCCGCCCAAGTCGGACCGCGAGGCAGAGGCAGAACTGGCCGAGCTTTACAGCCAGTCGATGAAACGGCACCTGCTCAGCGACGTGCCGGTCGGACTGCTGCTGAGCGGCGGCATGGACTCGGGACTGCTGCTGGCCTTGATGAATCAGCACGGCGAGTCGTGGCCGACGTACACCGTCGGTTATGGCAGCGGCTTCGCGGACGATGAACTGGTCGACGCCGAACGTACGGCCTCCCTCTACGGAGCGCGCCATACGTCGGTCAAGCTGGAGCGGAAGACCTTTGAGTCTGCGCTGCCGCACATCGTCGCCTGCCTGGAGGAGCCTATCGCATCGTCCTCGATCGTGCCCATGTACTTCGTGTGCCAGCGGGCGCGTCAGGATGTCAAAGTGGCATTGATGGGGCAGGGGCCCGACGAGCTGTTTGGCGGCTACAAGCGCCACCTCGGAGTGAGATACGCTGCGCTATGGGCGAAACTGCCGGAATGGAGCCGTAGTACCGCCGCGGCGGCCGTTCGTGCCCTGCCACGCAACGAGACGCTGAAACGCGGCGTTTATGCGCTGTCCCTGCGCGAGAGGCTCCCCTTGTACCAGAGCGTACTTTCGCTCGAGCCGGGTGAGACCGTCGATGGTCTGTTCCAGGACGGAATCCTGCCGCCGGGCGCCGGCGATGCGATTCTCGATAGCTGGGCCGATTTCCCGGAGCTTTCGTCGGAAACCGACGAACTGGGCGGATTCCAGTTCCTCGAAGTCCGTTCGACGCTGCCGGACGAACTTCTGATGTACGCCGATAAGCTGTCGATGGCCCACAGTCTCGAAGTCCGCGTGCCCTATCTTGACCGCGAAATAGTCGAGTACGTCGAGCGCCTGCCGGCGAAGTTCAAAGTCCGCCGGAGTGAGCGCAAGTGGTTGCATCGCCGCGTTTGCAGGCGGCTGTTGCCGCAGGAGATCATCCGACGGAAGAAGCGCGGTTTTGCGGTTAATGTGGTCGACGGTTGGTTCCGCGACGCGGTTGGCAGTCAGTTCCACGAGTGCCTGCTCGACGGCCAGTCGCTGATGTACCGCTACTTGTCACCCGCAAAGGTGCGAGATATGCTCGCTCGCCACCGCGAGGGACGGGACGATCATCACAAGCTTCTGTTCAGCCTGGTGCTGTTCGAGCAGTGGTTGCGCGTGCAAAGGCATGGTGCGCCGGTCGCCCGGCCGGCATGAGCTCCTGGAGAAGCAATTGAGCAGCCTCATCACACTTCCGGCACTGATTCTCGCTGGCGGTCTGGGTACACGGTTGCGGGCCGTGGTGCCGGATCAGCAGAAGGTGCTTGCCCAGGTAGGCACGCGCCCGTTTATCACATACGTGCTCGATCAACTTGCGGACGCGGGCTTTCAGACGGCGGTTCTCTGCACAGGTCACCTTGCCGGGCAGTTGGAGGAGAGCCTAGGCGATCAGTATCGCTCCATTCGGCTCAGGTATTCGCGGGAACAGGCGCCTCTCGGAACCGCAGGTGCAATTCGGCTTGCGCTGTCGTATGTCGGCCCCGCCGGTTCCTTCGTCCTGAACGGCGACTCACACTGCCGGGTTGACCTGGCGGCCCTCGCTGCCAGCCACCGCCAGCAGGGCGCTGCGGCGACCATCGCCTTGGCGAGGATGGAGGAAACGAGCCGCTTTGGCCGCGTGGATCTGGCCGCCGGCGATGCAATCGCTAGTTTCGAGGAAAAAGCCGCCACAAGCGGGCCTGGCTGGGTCAACGCCGGCATCTATCTGCTGAACCGGGATGTGATCGAATCCATCCCCGAGAACACCCCTGCTTCGCTTGAACGAGATGTGTTCCCGAAGTTGATTGGACGCGGGCTGTTCGGTTTCCGAAGCGCGGGTCAATTGTGGGACATCGGCGTGCCCGACGAGTACGAACGCGCCCAAACGGAGTTCCAGCCTCGTTGAACCAGGACCGGCTTCCATGAACAACAGCCCATCCCAAAGGCGCCGCTATGTGTTGCTCGACCGCGACGGAACGCTGATCGTCCATCGTCCTTACCTTGGCCGTGTTGATCAGGTGGAACTCGTGCCGGGCGTGGTGGAAGGTTTGCAGAATCTGTCGCAGCTTGGTTTCGGGCTCGCTGTGCTGACGAACCAATCAGGGATTGGCCGCGGGTACTTCACCGCGGAGGATGTCGATCGGATACACGCGAAGATCCGCGAAGAACTTGCCGCCGCCGGCGTAGTGATCGATGGATTCTACTGCTGTCCGCATGTTCCCGAGGACCACTGCACCTGCCGGAAACCCGAGCCTGGGCTGGCGCTCCAGGCTGCTGGCGAACTCGGCTTCGAGCTGGCCGAATCGTTCCTCATCGGCGATAACGATTGCGACATCCACCTCGGAGCCAGGATTCGGGCCACGACATTTCTAGTAAAAAATGCCTCTAGCGTAGCTCTCCCGGAGAGCGCAGTCCTCGACCCTGACTACGTCGTCGGCGATCTGGGAGAGGCCGCGCGGGTCATCGCGGACCGTGTCTCCGCGGAGGGCATTTGAACACCGGAAGAACCTGCGCAACGACCCGGATTGCTCATTGTCCCGGCGGCGGTTTGTGCTACTCGGAGGATTCGGACAGCAGCCAGACATCCGGTAACGAAGGGCTTCCGGCACGCCGGGCCAACCGAGCGCAGTGCCAGTCAATCAAGCACCAATCATGATTTTTAAGAGCACGAGCCTGCAAGGGGTATTCGAGGTGGAAGTCGAGCCGCACGCCGACGAACGGGGGTCCTTTGCCCGAACTTGGTGCCGCGAGGATTTCCGGATGCAGGGCCTGAATTCGGAACTCGCGCAGTGCAGCGTTTCGTTTAACCACCGGCGCGGCACCCTTCGCGGGATGCACTACCAGGCCGCCCCTCACGGCGAAGCCAAACTGGTGCGATGCACGAGGGGAAGCGTGTACGACGTCGCGCTTGACCTTCGCCCGGATTCTCCGACTTTCCTGCGCTGGGCGGCGACAGAACTGACGGCCGACAACCGTCGCGCGTTCTATATCCCCGAAGGCTGTGCACACGGTTTCCTAACCCTGGAGGATAATTCCGAGGTCTTCTACCAGATCTCCGAGTTCCACCATCCCGAATTCGCCCGCGGCCTCCGCTGGAACGACCCGGCGTTCGGCATCGCTTGGCCGGCTGAGGTCACCGTGATCTCCGAGCGTGACCGCACCTACCCGGAGTTTATTCTCTAATGACAGACTTGCTGAGCATGCTGGCGAACCGCGCAGATGCGGACCCGGGCCAGGGGTTGCATGATTTCGCGGCCTCGCTCTTTCCGATCTGCCGCAGCATAACCGGTGACGGCGTCCGGCAGACCCTGGCCCGTCTGGGGGAGCGGCTGCCTTTGGAGGTCGTCGAAGTTCCCTCGGGCACTCCCGTCCTTGACTGGACCGTCCCAAGTGAGTGGAACATCTGCGATGCCTACATCCGCGACGCGGCCGGGCGCAAGGTGGTAGACTTCCGGGAACACAACCTGCATGTGGTCAACTACAGTATTCCGGTGCGGGCCAAACTGCCGCTCACGGAGTTGAAGAAACACTTGTTCAGCCTGCCGGACCATCCCGCCTGGATTCCGTACCGCACCTCGTACTACCAGGAATCCTGGGGCTTCTGCCTCACCCACCGGCAATTGGAATCCCTGGCCGACGGTGAGTATGAAGTCTGCATCGACTCGACGCTGCAGGCAGGATCCCTCACATACGGCGAGTGTGTCCTGCCGGGAACTTCGGACGAGGAGGTTTTGGTCTCCTGTCATGTCTGTCATCCCTCCCTGGCCAACGACAACCTGTCGGGGATCGTGGTGGCGGCGGCTCTGGCGGAATTGCTCCGCGGAACGGCGCATCGGTTTACCTACAGGTTTCTATTCATCCCGGGCACGATAGGGGCGATAACCTGGCTGGCGAGAAACCACGACGCGGTGGGTCGGATCCGCCATGGCCTCGTTTTGACTTGCGTTGGCGACAGTGGCGGGTTCCACTACAAGAAGAGCCGCCGCGGCGGCGCGGAGATCGACCGTGCCACGGCCCACATCCTCCACCACCAGTCGGAAGGAGCCAAGATTCTCGATTTTTCGCCCTACGGATACGATGAGAGACAGTATTGCTCTCCAGGATACGACCTTCCAGTGGGTTGCCTGATGCGCAGCGTATGGGGCACATTTCCCGAATATCACACGTCGGCCGACAACCTGGATTTCCTCAAAGCGGAGGCGCTCGCCGAGTCCCTCCAGGTGTGCGCCGGCATCTTCGACGTGATCGAAAACAATCACACCTACCGGAACCTGAAGCCGCATGGCGAGCCGCAGTTAGGCAAACGAAACCTATATCGGTCAGTCGGTGGAACGAACCCAAAACAAATCATGCTGGCACGGTTGTGGGTCTTAAATTTGTCTGACGGCACGAACTCCTTATTGGACATCGCCGAACGCTCGGGATTGCCTTTCAACGAGATTCGACATGCCGCCGAGTCCCTCATGAACGCGGATTTGCTTATCCCAACTATTAGTCCGGAGCGTACAACACTATGAAGCACTTATTCAACGGAGCGTTTGATGGCATTACTGTCCTGCTGACGGGTCACACTGGGTTTAAAGGTTCATGGATGTCTTCGTGGCTGCTAAAGATGAATGCCAATCTGGTAGGGTTTAGTCTCCCAGATCCCCCGACCAATCCCTCCAACTACGACTTGTGCGAAGTTCGAACGAGCTTAACCGATGTCCGGGGAGACATCCGAGACTATGAAGCAGTCGAGGAAGTCATCCGCCGCTACCGTCCAGACTTGATCATCCATTTCGCAGCTCAGACAACCGTACTTGCTTCTTACGAGGATCCCAAGATAACATTCGACACCAATGTTGGTGGCACGGTGAACGTGTTGGAAGCCGTTCGGCGCACTGGTTCAGTAAAGGCACTCTTAGTCTGTGCAACCGACAAGGTCTACGAGAACAAGGAGTGGGTCTGGGGTTATCGCGAGAGCGACAGCCTCGGAGGACGCGATCCATACAGTGCGAGCAAAGCGATGGCAGAGCTAGCTGTGAACGCCTACAGGCAATCGTTCTTCTCGAAGAGTGGCTCAACTGCAATCGCTTCGGCGCGCGCAGGGAATGTGATTGGTGGTGGCGACTTCACCGCGCATGGACTTATTGCCGATACGATGCGCTCCATTCTGCAGGGCGAGCCTGTCCGCCTTAGGCGCCCTTCGAGCACGAGGCCTTGGCTGTTCGTATTGGAGCCCTTGAGCGGATATCTGTGCCTGGCTGCCAACCTCCTGCGACACGGCGTCAGGCATGCCCAAGAGTGGAACTTCGGACCTTGGCCGCAAGATAGTGGCGTCACCACAATGCAACTGGTTGAACAACTACTAGAGATTTGGGGAGTGGACGACGGCATCCGCATTCAGACACCTCAGGGCACGGCCTCAGCCGGACCCCATGAGGCGCAAGAGTTGCGTCTGAATTGGGAAAAGGCCGCGTCCTATCTGGAATGGCGCCCGGTGTACAGACTCGACGATGCGCTCCGGGAGACTGTACTCTGGTTCAAGACTTTCCAGCAGAAGCGAAGCATACCAGAAGTATGCCAAATTACTCTCGACCGCTATGTTTCCCGAGCGGAAGAACTTGCCTTGCCTTGGACTCGCTGACCAAGCCCGTGAACAAATCTAATGGAGAAGACAAAAAAATGACAACCACGTCCCCCAGTGCTCCAGCAACCTCCAATATATCCCTCCCCGCGTGCAGGTTCTGCGGAAAACCGCTGCAGCACACCTTCATCGACCTTGGGATGTCTCCCCTGTGCGAAAGCTACCCGTCCGCCGCGGACCTGCACCGCGGCGAGACGTACTACCCACTTCACGTCCGTGTTTGCGACAGCTGCTTCTTGGTCCAACTTGAGGAATACGAATCCGCCGACAACATCTTCACAGATTACGCGTATTTTTCCTCATTCTCCGACAGTTGGTTAAATCATTGCCAGACCTACTGTAAGGACATGATTGACCGCTTCCAGTTGGACTCTAAAAGCTTTGTGGTCGAAGTTGCGAGCAACGACGGATACCTACTCCAGTATTTCGTTGAGCAGAGAATACCTGTTCTCGGGATTGAGCCAGCAAAAAATGTGGCGAGCGCCGCTCTGGAGAAAGGCGTTCCGACGATGGTCGAATTCTTCGGAAAACAGCTAGCGGACAAGTTGGCGGGAGAAGGCCGGCAGGCGGATCTTGTCCTTGGCAATAATGTGCTCGCGCAAGTACCTGACTTAAACGACTTTGTATCAGGCCTAGCTGCACTATTGAAGCCAGGCGGCGTCCTGACGTTGGAATTTCCTCACTTGCTAAGACTTATTGATGGCAACGAGTTTGATACGATTTACCACGAACATTTTTCGTATTTTTCGCTCGGCACCGCAGTTGAGATCCTGAAGAAGCATGACCTCACGGTCTTCGACATCGATGAACTGCCAACCCATGGCGGGTCCCTCCGCGTGTATGCCTGCAGGAGCGCGTGCAATCGGCAAACTAGTTCCTCGGTAGCCAAGGTCTTGCAGATGGAGGCGTCGGCAAATCTTCGGACACTGCGCGGATACGAGGGATTTGGAGAAAAGGTGAAGCAGACGAAGTTCGCTTTCTTGGAGTTCCTGCTCTCTGCCGCTCAGTCCGGGAAGACTGTTGCGGGGTACGGTGCTCCGGGAAAGAGTGCAACTTTGCTCAATTATTGCGGGGTCGGCAAAGATTTAATCCATTTCACCGTGGACCGGAATCCTTACAAACACGGGCGATTCCTCCCTGGAACTCGCATTCCCATCTTCCCGCCGGATCACATCAGAGAACAAAAACCAGATTACATTGTAATTTTACCATGGAATTTGAAAACTGAAATCATGGCACAGCTGCAATATGTCAGGGAATGGGGTGGTCAATTAGTGGTTCCGATTCCCTTCCTAACTATCTACTAGGTAAAGCAACAAGGAGGAGAGAGCATGAAAGTTGTTCTATTTTGCGGGGGAGCCGGCATGCGTCTCCGGGGATATTCCGAAGACGTTCCGAAACCAATGGTCACTATCGGTTCACGCCCGGTTCTCTGGCACGTGATGAAGTACTATGCGCACTTTGGTCACAAAGACTTCATCCTGTGTCTTGGGTACAAAGCCAATGCGATCAAAAATTATTTTTTGGGATATGAAGAGTCGGTTTCAAACGATTTCGTGTTTTCCCAAGGTGGTCGAAATCTGGAGTTCATGCAGCGTGACATTGACGATTGGACCATCACATTCGTCGACACGGGCCTTCGCTCCTCCACCGGGGACCGATTGCGGATGGTGGAGCCCTACCTCAATGGCGAAGAGATGTTTCTGGCCAATTATAGCGACGGACTAACCGATTTTCACCTGCCAGATCTGACGGAGGACTTTGCGCACCGGGACTGCTACGCATCGTTTCTCTCGGTCCATCCGAAGTCCAGCAGCCTGGACACGGTCCACATGGACGCCGACGGGCGCGTCGAGGCGATCCGATCGATGAAGGATGCCGGAATCTGGGTCAACGGTGGATTTTTTGTGCTACGCAAGGAAGTGTTCCAGTACATTCGGCCAGGGGAAGAGCTCGTTTATGAGCCATTTACAAGGTTAATTAGTGAAGGAAAAGTCTGGTCCAGGGAATACGAGGGTTTCTGGCAGTGCATGGACACATTTAAAGACAAACAGATACTCGACGAGCTGGACGCGACGGGCTCTGCGCCCTGGTACCTGTGGAAGAAGAAGAATCACACTGCGCAGAACCTCGCGCCGCAAGGTGTAGTCACGCTTTGATTCCATTCCCGCGTGTGGAGGACCGGACTGAGTTATGACCGCGGACTCCAGCGACAACTTCTCACGCCTGATCGCGACTCCTACGGAAGGTGAGGAGTTCAAAACCACCACCGTCCGAGGCGGTGCCTATGCGATGGCCGGCGAGGGGATTGACTTCTTTCTTCGGCTGGCTTCGGCCGTTGTCCTGGCGAGGCTCCTGGTTCCTGAGTACTTTGGCCTACTCAGCATGGTCACCGCCGTGACCACTATCGCCGAGAGATTCAAGGATCTCGGACTCTCGCACGCCACGATACAGAGTCCCACCCTCACTAATTCTCAGCTCAGCACGCTGTTTTGGGTCAACGCGTCTGTCGGCGCCCTCATCGCGGCGTCAGTCGCGGCCCTGGCGATCCCCGTCGCGATGTTTTATGAGGATCAGCGACTGAGCTATATCACTCTGGCAATCGCCACCAGCTTTCTCTGGAGCGGCGCCTCCAACCAGCACCACGCCCTACTCAGGAGGACGATGCGATTCCGGCAGATCGCAATCATCCAGGTTTCGGCTAGTTTCCTCAGTATCCTTGTGGCGGTGATCATGGCTATCCAGGGTATGGGCTACTGGTCCCTGGTCGCCAGGGAAGTTTCGAGAAGCGCCTTCATGTCACTGGGGGCCTGGATCTGCTTCCCCTGGATTCCGGGCGCCCCGTCGCGCACCAGCGGAGTTGGACGAATGCTGAAATTCGGCGCAGACATCACGGGGTTCAATATCGCCTTCTTCATCAGTCAAAGTATGGACCAGGTGTTGATTGGAAGATTCTTCGGCGCTCACACGCTTGGGGTCTACCGGCAGGGGTACCAACTCGTGCTGGCCCCGATGACGCAAATCTCATACCCCGTCCGCACGGTGACGGAATCTACCCTCAGCCGGCTCCAGCACGATCCGGAGGGTTTCCGGTGGTATTACCGGAACATCCTCAAAGCCGTCACCGTTGTCACGCTCCCCTTGGGTCTGTTTATGGCGGTCTTCGCCGAGGAAATCGTCACTGTCGTTCTCGGCGAGAAGTGGCTCGACGCCATCCCGATCTTTCGTGTTCTCGCCATGGCGGCCTTCATCCACCCGGCATCGGGCCTGACTGGGCCGGTGTTGACCAGTTGTGGACTCTCCCGCCGTTTCTTCTGGCTCGGACTGTTGACATCTATCGTCCTGATTCTCCTTTTCGTGGCCGGCATCCCGTACGGTCCTGTCGGCGTTGCGTCCGCACACCTCTGGGCAATGTGTTTGCTGCTCGTTCCCAGGATGTACTGGAGTTTCCGGGGTACGCCGGTTACCGTTGGCTTGTTCCTATCTTCCATCGCGAAGCCTCTCGCAGCAGGTTTTGTGATGGTGATTGTCTCGATCGCGTTCAAGAGCACGCACGCTACCGGGCCCGACGCGGCAGGTCTCATCATCAACCTGGTGCTTTCAGCCCTAACCTACTTGGGTGCGTTCCTGCTCATGCCCGGCGGCCGAGCGGAACTGGTCGGGCTGATCGTGAATGTCGCCGGACCATTAGGGCTCTCCCGTTACCTCAAGGTTGGGAGTAAGCTCTCGCGATCGGAGCAGGGTTCCACATCAAGGAGCACAGGGACGGACGATGATCGAACATAAGCATTCTCAACTCGCTGCGCATCTGATGACCGAACTCGGCACCCTTCCCGTCGCAGGGGCCCGCGTACTTGAGATCGGATGTGACAACGGCTGGTTCGCTGGCCAACTCAAAGCAAGCGCATCCTACTTGGGCCTGGACCCTTCGCCGGAGTTGATGGCGGAAGCCCAGGCGAGATTCCCCGCGGCTCAGTTCGTAGCCACGGACTTCCTTGAATGGACCCCTCCGGACCATCTCTTCGATCTGGTCCTGTTTGTCGACAAGATCGCGCATATGCCAAATCAGGAATCCGTGATCGCCAAGGCGGTCAGTCTGATTAAGCCTGGTGGACACCTGCTCTTGACGACTGAGAACCCGTTCGTTTATGCCCGCATGTGCTGGATCCGGCCGCCCGCGGAAGGGCAGTTCCGCCGCTGGCTCAAAGCACGTGAACTCCATGCAATGCTCAAGCAGACCGGACTGGAGTTGCTTCGCTCCTATACCGTTCTGCCCACAGGCGAGTACGGCATCCTCAGGTTCACCAACGCTCGCCGGCTCAACGAGCCCTTGTACCGGATTATTCCGGAACGCCTGGTCACGCGGGCTAAGGAAAAGGTTGGGCTTGGGCAGTTCCGCGTCGTGATTGGCCGGCGTCCCAAATGACACACCCCACGCCGTCGATGGATCCCCTGCTGTTGTGCCGGATGCTCCTCGGGCGATTGAACACAAAAATTGGGCCATCTCCTTCCGGCCTCGGATCGGTTGTTGCTTAGGCCGAACCGTGGCGCGAGGGGCAGTCCGTGCCCCGGAATCGAAAGGGAACACTCCAAAAGTAAGCAATGATTGACTTGATTAAGTCGATAATCGGGTGGATTCTGACAATGGCTGAAGTCCTGGCCCGCATCTCGACGATTCATGCCTTTCTGGTTCCAGCGGCCTGCATCGCACCACGATCATGGGGCCTCGCCACTGCGGACGCCGTGTCGTGGCTGCTGCTGATGCTGCCGCGCCCCGGACTTTACGCGGTACGGGAAGCGCACTACGCCTTCGGGCGTGGCCCACTGCAATCGCTGTTGCTGGCCCAACGCCGGTTAGCGAGGCCGCTCAAGGATTACGTTGTTTTCAATCGAGTCCTCAGAGGCCGGGAGGACCCGGCAGCGTGGACAGTAAGCGAAGTGAACGTTGCCGGCGTCGAGAACCTCCGCGCTCATGGGACTCCCTACATCGTCGCAACCGGGCACTTCGCACGCGAGGCGGTCATGGCGATGCACCTGCCGAGTATCGCTCCGGGGCAACTGGCCCATGTCGTATCAGCGATCCCGGCCTCTCCTCCGTCCCTTTCCGAGCGCCTCGGCTGGAGGCTATTCCGCGTGACTCTTGACGGCTGGGCCAGAGCTTATGGCCGAGGTTTGCAGTTCGTACATGTTGGCCCCGAACACCCACGTCCTTCGGAACAGATTCTCAAACAGCTACAGAAGCCAGGCGCAATCGTCTACATTCACGTGGACGCGCCGTGGGCATGGCGGGCGTCAGAACGCACATCGTTGATTCGATCGTTCTCCGGCACGCAGCTTCAGGTATTCGCGTTGGGTGCAGCACGTCTGGCGAGGAAGGCGAATTGCCCGGTTGTCCCCTGCCTTCCCCGAATTGCAGGAGACCGAACCGTTGTGCTGGAGTAGGGGGAGCCAACGGCAGTCGCGGAAGAAGCCGACGAGATCCCTGTCATGAACGTCCTGTTGGATCAGTTGGAAACCGCCATCGCCAAGTATCCCAACCAATACGTTTTGCCCATCGGACGTGACCGGCGGTGGAACTCCTCCCTGCATCGTTGGGAGGATTTCGAGACCCGCCGCTGAGGGATCATCCTGGTCAAGGCTCGCCGTAATGCAATTCGAATCATCGTGGTTGAACGCGATTTCCGAATCACTCACCAAAGGGTGGACCGTAAGGAAGGAATGTCGAGCGCTCACCCTCCGGTCATGGATCGTTGCCGCCTGTCTCCTCCTCGCCACGCTTGTGCTGCTGCGGGGCTCAATCTACCCTTTCCTTGCAACCACCCAACCAGCGCAGAGCGGCATCCTGGTGGTCGAGGGCTGGCTTTCTGAACATTTCTACAAAGAAGTTGCAGAGTTGTGCCGTAACAGCCGCTACCGCCGCGTCCTGATTGTCCTCGCAATATACGATGGCGATCTTTACTACGACAGCGCGGGTCTGGCATATGACGATTACATCCGTTGGGTCGCGGTGCAGCAGGGCGTACCAGCCGATCGCGTTCACGTGGTTCTAGGGCGTCCCACACGAAGAGACCGCACCTTCCACACCGCGAGGTTAGCCAGGCGGTGGTTGGCAGAGCACGAGCCTAACGCCGCCGCGGTCGATGTCGCGACGGAAGGCCCCCACGCGCGGCGGTCGCGCCTGTTGTACCAGAAGGCTTTCGGAGATCGAACGCGAGTGGGCGTCATCGCCCTGACTGAACAGACGTATGATCCTGATCGCTGGTGGCAGTACAGTAGCGGCATTCGCGATGTGTTCTCAGAGACGATCGCTTACATCCATACCCTAATCCTGTTCCGCCCGCCGGATCCGCCCGATGACGATACGCCATTCGTCATCCCCAGGAAGAGTGAGAGTCTGCCTTGACTTTAGCTGGCCATCAGGTTTTGTGCCGGATTCCGGAAACTTACTTCGCCCCGTTCCCGATCCTCGTGCACTCGCTGGCCCTTCGCCGGCGGTTTGAGCCCGTTTCTTATTCCCCGCTGAGCGCGGCATTCCGAAGCGCCGGACCGGGGTCTTCCCGAGCTTGGTTTTCCCAATGAAGCAACTACTGATCCCCATCCCTGAAGCCGAACCGCTCAAGGTCTTGTGCCTGGGCGCGCATTCCGATGACATCGAAATTGGTTGTGGCGGCACGATTCTGTCTCTGAAGGAGCAATATCCCAGGATCCATTTCGACTGGGTTGTCTTCAGCTCCTCAGAACAGAGGACGGCCGAGGCCGCCAAGGCCGCCGAGTTGTTTACCAAGGGCAGCGGTTGCGAATTCCAGGTGCTCGATTTCAGAGATGGCTTTTTTCCGTTCCAGGGAGCGGACGTGAAGGATTACTTCGAGAACCTCAAACCTCGCGTCAATCCGGATGTGATCTTTACGCACTGGCGCGGAGACGCACACCAGGATCACCGGTTGCTGTCCGAGTTGACCTGGAACACATTCCGGAACCATCTGATCCTGGAGTACGAGATTCCCAAATACGACGGTGACGCCGGCCGGCCGAATCTTTATTTCCCCATTAGCGAGGCGAACGCTCAAAAGAAGTGTGATTTTCTATCGGAGGCTTTCGCATCCCAAGCGTCGAAGCGATGGTTTGAGCGGGAGGTTTTCCTCGGCTTGATGAGAATTCGCGGCATGGAGGCAAATTGCGCCAGCCGCTACGCCGAGGCGTTTCATGCGAGGAAGATCGTGGTCCAAGGAAATTCAACGGAGGTGGACTGAGATGGCGAACAAGCTGGATGACACGCTGGCAAAGCCGATCGATCTGTCAGAGTCGAATGCATTGCGGGAAAGGGCACATGCCCTCATCCCTGGCGGCGCCCATACCTATGCAAAGGGGGACGATCAGTTCCCCGAATGCTCGCCGGGATTCATCGCCTCCGGCAAAGGGTGTCACGTCTGGGATGCCGACGGTAACGAGTTCATCGAGTACGGCATGGGACTCCGGTCGGTCACGCTCGGTCACGCCGTCGATTCCGTTGTACAGGCGGCTTACCGGCAGATGCAGTTGGGGGCGAATTTCACCCGCCCCGCGCCAATCGAAGTCGAACTCGCGGAGTTGATGACTTCGATCATTCCCGGTGCGGAAATGGTGAAATTCGCCAAGAACGGATCGGATGTCACCACGGCGGCCGTCAAACTGGCCCGGGCCTACACCGGCCGCGACCGGGTTGCGATCTGCGGTGACCACCCCTTCTTCTCAATCGACGACTGGTTCATCGGCACCACCGAAGTGAACGCGGGCATCCCACCGGCGATCACGGATCTGACCTCCAAGTTCCGCTACAACGACCTTGCGGATCTGCGCGCCCTTTTCGCGCGCTACCCACGTCAGATCGCCTGTGTCGTTATGGAGGCCGAGACCGCTGCATCCCCCGGCCCCGGCTACTTGAGCGGCGTCAAGCAGCTCTGCGAGCAGGAAGGCGCCCTCCTGATCTTCGACGAAATGATCACCGGGTTTCGCTGGCACCTGGGTGGCGCCCAGGCGTTTCATGGAGTCCTGCCGCATCTGGCTACGTTCGGCAAGGCGATGGGCAACGGCTTCGCCATTGCCGCGCTGACGGGCCAGCGGGACATTATGGCTCGCGGTGGTCTAAGGCACGACTCCCCGCGCGTTTTCCTGCTCTCCACAACCCACGGCGCCGAAACACATGCCCTGGCCGCTTCGCTGGAGACGATCCGGATCTACCAGGAGCAGAAGGTGGTCGAAACGCTGTGGCGCCAGGGTGAACGGCTCCGCGCGCTCGTGCTGCGTTCAATAGCTGAGAACCGGCTCGAGGACTCATTCGAAATCATTGGTCGGCCCTGTAATCTCGTCTTCGTGACCAAAGACCAGACCGGAGCACGCTCCCAGGCCTTCCGGACCCTCTTCATGCAGGAACTGTCCAAGCGCGGGATCCTCGCCCCCTCGTTCGTAGTGAGCTTCTCGCACTCTGACGCCGATATTGACCGGACTGGGGACGCCGTGCACCAGGCGCACGTCATCTATCGCAAAGCACTGGACGAAGGTGTGGAACGATACCTCGAGGGCTGCCCCGTCAAGCCCGTTTACCGGACCTTCAACTAGACTTCAAGTTACGCAAATACGCGGGATACCGCTCGTGTGGTCTGCGGCAGAAGGCTGGACGCTCCTCGACAGCTCCGGCGCCGCATCCGGCCGCTCTTTGCGCGTGACTGCAGGCCTAAGCATGATTCGTGCAGACTATGCGGCATTCTGCAGCGGCCGGGCTCTCAAAATTGGGGCTGAACCCGACCGGTTTCGATTCCTCACCGGCGGGCAAATACGTTGAGGCGCTACTGCTCTCTTGACCCGCTCACGGACCCCCTTGGGCAGTACTTTATTCTCGCTGTCGAACGATCCTCAGTCTCCCATTCCGGACCGTAACTGAAGGCTCTTTGCGGCACATGGGGTTCGTGCCCGCAGCCTACACCACCTCCGCCCGGGCTGCGAGCTCTGAGACGTCGTTGTGTTCTGCCGATCGAGCAATTCAACGCCCCGTCAGGCCGGACCCAGGCCAATCATCCAGCGGCCGCAAGTGAACCGGAAGCTGGGGAGGCGATCGAGAGAGGTCCACGTCATTGGGGATCCGTTCCGGATTCCGTTTAACGCGAACCGGGGCCCTGGCGCCATTTAGCAAATCTGGCGCTCACGCGTCCGCTGTCGAGAAAAGGACCAAACGCCATGATGAAGTCAGCAATCAGGTGGATTACGGCGACCCTTGAGGATCTCGTCCGCATCGCCGCTATGCGTGGTCTCCTTCTTCCTGCCGCCCGTGTCCTTCCGAGATCCTCGGGTCTTGCGTTAGCGGACGCCGTGTCGTGGCTGCTGTTGATTCTGCCGCGCCCTGGGTTAGGTGCGTACCGGGACACGATCAACTCCTTTGGCCGAAGCCCCATGGAATCGTTGCTGTTGGCGAGACGCTGGTTGGCAAGGCCGCTCAGGGATTTCGTTATGCTCAATCGAATCCTGCGGGACCGGGAAGATCCCTCGGCCTGGACGGTTCGCGAGGAGAACGCCGTCGCAGTTGATCGGCTCCGTGCTACAGGGACACCCTTCATGGTGGCGGTCGGGCATGTCTCACGAGAGAGCATGGTGACGATGTACTTGCGGACGATCGCTCCCGGGTCACTGATTCATGTCGGAGCACCGATCCCGGCATCCGTCGCCTCCCTGAACGAACGCCGGACCAGAATTCACTACCGGGCCAGCCTTGATTGCGTCACCAAGCTCTATGGCCCTGAACTGCAGTTCGTATACGTGAGCCCCGAACACCCGAGTCCGGCACTCCCTATCGCCAAGAAACTCCGCAAACCCGGTTCCACCGTGTACATCCACATCGATGCGCCTTGGTCGTGGAGAGGCGCCGAGCGTGGCTCTTTTGAACGGCCATTCGCCGGTTCACGGCTTCGCGTGTTCTCGCTGGGCGCGGCACGTCTCGCCCGCCTGGCAAAATGTCCGATTGTCCTCTGCCTTCCCCGGATCGCAGGAGACGGAACCATGGTGCTTGAGTGGGGAGAGCCACTGACAGTCTTGGATGAAGCCAGCGACATCCCAGTGATGAACTCCCTGCTGGACCGCCTGGAAACGGCCGTCGGCACGCATCCCGATCAGTATCTGTTGCCCTTTGGACGTGACCGCCGCTGGAACGCGACCCTGCAGCG
>JACZJQ010000071.1 GCA_014860455.1 Bryobacteraceae bacterium
CAACCGGACACTCAACCGCCCAGCTTCTTCAGCAGTTTCTCCGCATCTCGCCGCGGCGGATCATCCGGCGTCAAAGGCATCGCCAGATACTGCGCCAGCAATTTCCGCGCCTCGGCCTGATTCGTCTTCGTCTCGATATACACCTCGGCCTGCGCATACAGCCGCACCCGATCTGACGGCGCCACCTTGGCCACTTCGCCGAAGACCGCCTCGGCCTCCTTCACCCGCCCCCGCCGCGCCAGGAACCGCGCCAGATCCACCATCTTGCCCGCCGCCCTCGGCACGGCCATCGCCGCCTGCTTCAAATGCGACTCCGCGGCTTGGTAATCTCTCGTCTTTTCAGCAATTTGCGCCAGTGCCGTGTGGTAGCCCGCCGGATCCGCCTTCTGGATCAGCGGCAACAACCGCTGCGCCTTGTCCACCCCCCCTCCCAACATCCCCGGAGCATCCATGTAGTACTGAAACAGATCCTCCAACGAATCCCTGTGCGTCGCATCCAGCGCCACCGCCTTCTCAAACGCCTCTCGCGCCCTGCTCGCAAACCCCGGAGCCTGAAAAACATTCGCGCTCTCCGCCCTCCGCCCCCACGCTTTGCCCAGCCAGTTCATGTACGGCCCATTCCGCGGCTCGGCCACCGTCAACTGCTCAAACGTCTCCACCGCCCCTTTGTAATCAGCCAGATAGTACAGGCAGCGCCCCTCCAGAAACAACACCGCCGGCGTCCTCGGCTGGCCCTTCAGCACGCCCAGCGCCCCCTGATAATCGGTCTTGCGGAACATCCGCTCAGCCTGCTCCACTGCCGCGCCCTGCCCCCACGCCGCCACCGCCAGCGCCGCCGCCATCAGCCCAATCCTCATCCGCATGTTCATCTTGGTTTCCATCGTATCGTCCGGACTCGCTTCCCAATCACGCTGACGCATCGGCCACCCATCAGGTCACAAAAACCTGCACACTGCACTGCAACAGTTGCGCGGCCCAAACATCGCCCTACGTGTTTTCAACGAGTTAGAGTTGGCCCACAACGTGCCATTTCAAGGGCAGAGGCCATGAAACAAATGATTCTCAGACTCACTCTCGCAACCGTCCTGGCCGCTGGCGCCATGTTCGCCATCGATCCCCCGCAAAACTCCAACCCGCCCGGCCAGGGTCAAAGGAACGGCCAGGGCCAGAAGAACGGTCAAGGCCAGATGAAGGGTAAGCGCGGCGGCCCGCAGGACGGCTCCGGCCCCATCCACTCGCCCGGCACCGGCGGCGGCTCCGGCGCCGGTAACCGCGGCGGCGGCCAGCGCGGCCGGCGTTAGTCGGCACGACAGGCCATGCGTGGGGGCGGGCGATTCGCTCGCCTCCGCGTTCATTGCCGTGGTAGCAGCTACTTCTCGACCGTCTCCACACTCGGCTCGTTCGAGCGCAATCCCTTCACCACCGACCTCAGCAGGTTCAGGCTCCAGGAACTGCGCCGCCCGGCCGGCGCCGCCGGTGGCAGCGAGAGGTCCATTGACACTTGCTTCTGAATTGCCTTGCTCAGACTCAGCATCGACTTCCCGAAGGCTGTCTCCGGCTTGGGCGGAGCTACCTCTTTGATCGAGTTCTGCAACAGGTGGAACGCGTTGGGAATCGCCGCCACAGGTTCAGTCCCGAGGATGGAAACGACGCTGCGGTGATCGAGCCCCGAATGGTAGCTCGCCCGGTTCAGGATCGTCTGGACCCGGTCGCCCAGTCCCATCTCGTGGAACATATCGATGTTGCGGCGCGCGTGATGAAGCGAGGCAAAGTCGGTGGTACAGACCTGGAAGATCGCCGAACTGCGCTGCATGGCGTCGATCGAATAGCGTTCCCAGTTGCCCGAATGATCCAGGAAGGCCAGCCTGTAACGGTTTTCGATGAATCCCAGAAGACGGTGGAGTTGTGGCGTCTCCAGCCTGGCGCCCGGGTTCAGCGCGCCCGAGCCGAGTATGTCCAGCCGGTCGCGCCGGATGATCAACCGCTCCCAGAGAGGATCATCCATCCGCTCGGCGTTCTGCACCGCGTCAAACAGCGAAGTGCTCTCTTCGGCCTTCCACAGGAAGGCCTGCACGCCACAGTTCAGGTCCAGGTCCAATAAAGCGATATTGGTCTCTGTAGTGGCAGTGATCGACAGCGCGGCGTGCATCATCAGGCTGGATGCGCCCGAACCGGGCTTGGCCGGGAAGAAGCTCACCAGGTCGCCGATGTCCCTCGCCGGGGCCGGCATGTTCTCCATGTCTTCCTTCAGCCGTTCAAGGCAATGCGAGAGATGGGTGTCGTCCACGGGCGACTGGAGCCATTCCCTCACCCCGCACCGCATCAGGTTCAACAGCTCGCCGTTCTCGACATACTGCGAAATCGCCACGATCAGCACCGACCGGTCGACTGAACGAATCAGATGAAGCACCGGGAGCGCCCGGTCCATCTCTTCCACGCTGAGGAAGACAACGATCGGGTGCTCGCGCCCCAGATTCGACTCCAGGATCTCCGTGCCGTCTCCAATCAGAATGGTGTGCACGGGGAGAAACGGATTCACCCGTTTGATCGCGGCTTTCAAGAACCTGTTGGCATCCTCACTGACTCCAACCAATAACGCCGGCCTGTTCTGCATACGCATTCGCCTCCAGAAGACACATCCCGCTCAGGTAACCAACCGACTATTTCATCGGCGGGATTTCTGCCCGGCTGTAGAGCGTTCTCCCTATTCGCCCTCCGCCCGGCTGACGGCGCATGGCGCCCGTCGATTGTGTGGAACTCTATGAGCCCGTTATCGTTGTTCCAGACGTGCAGAACAAAGTGGGAAGAGTGGGTCTTGGCCGTCGCGCTTGCCGGGGCCGCGCTGGCTGGGGCGCTGCTCGCCGCAGGGGCGATTCTCGGCGACAACGCGATGCATGTCCGCCGGGCTGCAGCCATGCCGGATTCGCGACCAACCGAACTCGGTGTCTCGCAAGTTTTTGTAACAACAGGAGATGGTGTCAAGTTGTCGGGCTGGTCCCTGCGCGCCCGGAATTCGGAGCGGTCACGGTGCGTCATTGTCCTTCACGGGATCGGCGACCGGGGCGCCAACGGCATTTCGATGGGCCGAACGCTAGGCGATGCGGGCTACTCGGCGCTGCTGGCCGACAGCCGGGCGCACGGCCAGAGCGGCGGCGAACTGGCAACCTACGGGGTACTGGAGAAGCATGACGTTTCCTCGTGGGTTAATTTCCTGTCGTCCGCGCCGGAATGCAATGACGGCATCTACGCTTACGGAGCCTCGATGGGGGCGGGCATCCTGCTCCAGAGTTTGGCGAGCGAGAGAAGGCTAAAGGCGGTCGTGGCCGAATGTCCGTTCTCTTCATTCGCTGAGGTGGCCCGGCACCGCATCCGAGGCTTCTTCCACGAGACCCCCTGGATGGGGACAACGGCGGCACGACCCATCGTCTTCGGCGGAATACTCTATGCGCGTGTCCTGTACGGAATCGACCTTGGCAGCGCTGCGCCGGAGAAGTCTGTCGCCGGGGTGAAGACGCCCATCCTGATCATCCATGGAGACGCTGACGACAACATCCCGCTGGAGCAGTCGCGAGCAATCGCTGCCCGCAATCCGGAGATCCAACTGTGGGTGGTTCCCGGTGCCCGGCACACGGAGGCGGCCTCGGCTGCGCCAGAGGAGTTCAATCGCCGGCTGCTGGGCTGGTTTGACGCCCACTGAGGTTGGCCGCCTTGATCGGGCAGGTCAGCCCCGCTAGGGTAGGTTCATGGAACCCACCGGCGAGCGGCGAGGCGAGTGGATCAAGCGGCTGGGACGCTACGGCATCATCATCGCCGTTGGCTGGGGCGGACTGAGCCTTCTCGCCCGCCGTTCGGTCTTCCACCCGATGAAACACCCCGAGGGCTGGTGGCAGCTTCAGTCCCGCATCGGCGCCGAGGACGCCTGGATCACCACCAGCGACGGCGTCAAACTCCACGGCTGGTTCGCCGCGCCGCCCGATGCCAAACTGGCCACCCTTTTCCTCCACGGCAACGCCGGCAACGTCACCCATCGCGTCCAGGCGATCCTGGCCATCCGCGAGGCGGGCAGCGCCGTGCTGGTCCTTGACTACCGCGGCTTCGGCAAAAGCGAAGGCAGCCCGTCGGAGATCGGAGTCACGCTCGACGCCGAGGCCGCTCTCGCCTGGCTCCAGCAGCGCGGATTTCCGCCCGAACGTGTCGTCCTCCATGGCGAGAGCCTCGGCTCCGCCGTCGCCGTCGAACTGGCCACCCGCACCCGCTGCGCCGGCCTCATTCTCGAAGCCCCCTTCACCAGCGCCAGCGCCGTCGCCGGAGCCGTCGTCCCCTTGCTCGGCCGCACCCTCATCTCCGGCTTCGACTCGCTCAGCCGCATCCGCCGCGTCCACGCCCCCCTGCTCGTCATCCACGGCACCCGCGACGAAATCATCCCCTTCAAAATGGGCCAACAACTCTTCGCCGCCGCCAACGAACCGAAACACTTCTACGCCGTCGAAAACGCCGGCCACAACGACATCGCCGAAACAGCCGGCTCAGCCTACGCAGCCCGCCTGAAAGAGTTCTACCGTTTACTGCCGGCCACGCCGGGCGAGTAAGATAGTCGGCATGGAACGACGCAGTTTCTTGACCCTTCCCGTGGCTGCCGCCGCCATGGCCGCGCCCACGCCTCCCCTTGCGGCGAAGATCCGCGTTTTCGGCATGGACTGGCAGGTGATGGCAGCCGAGGACTGGAAAGTGGAAGGCTCGGGCGCGAGCGAAGTGCTGCATCTGGTCACGGCCAAGCCGCAGCAGCGCGACCCGCGCCGGCCCACCCAGTTCGCCCTGGCCGAGACCGAGCCCATCGGCAAATTCACGCTCGAGGTCGAGGCGAAGCGCCTCGCGCCCAAGGGTTCGCTGATCATCATCTACGCCTGGGAGCGCGACGGCTACTTCAACTACCTGCACCTCTCCGACGACCTGGCGTCGAAGGTCGAGGTCCACAACGGCGTGTTCCATTGCTACGGCGGCGACCGCGTCCGCATCAGCCCCAAGCCCGGCCCGGCCACGCTACCCACCGAAGGCTGGCACAAAGTCAAAATGACCTACGACGCCTCGCGCGGCCTGCTTGATTCCTGGGTGGACGGCGTGACAAGCCCGTCGATCAAGGCCGTCGACCTCAGCCTCGGCGCGGGCCGCATCGGCCTCGGCTCGTTCTTCAACACCGGCAGCTTCCGCAATTTCAAACTGACGCGCGGCTAGACGCGACAGCGACAGGCCAGGAGGCCTGTCCTACCACAACCGGACATGCTAGTCTGAATCTCGCAAACGGAGGATTGCGATGAGACTCGTATTGCTGCTGGCCGTCTGCACGGCCGCCTGTGTCCGCCCCGCCGATTCCGCCGCGCCCGAACAAGCCAACGCCGCAAAGCAAGCCCCGGCGCGGTCCGCGGCGCCGGCCGGCGGGATTGTCCGCTTCAAGCGGATCGTCGAACCGCGTGAGGGCGCATTCACGATGCTCGCTCCCGCCGACTGGCGCGCGTCGGGCGGCATCGTCCGCGTGAACCCGCTCAATTCCGGCGGCGCGTTGAACTCGCTGGGCGCGAAGCTCGACTTCACGCTCACCAGCGGCGACGGCCGCGTCACCATGCGCTGGTATCCCGAAACCAACTACGTCGACAACCGCTACATGCCCGCCGCCGCTATGTTCCCGCCCGGATCGAACTACAACGGCGCCATGGTCTGGCCTGTCGAATCGGCCTTCGGCTACATCGAAAAGGCCATGTTCTCGCGCCAGCGCCAGGGCGCGGCGGGCGTCCAGGTGAAGCTACGCCAGCGGTTGCAGCAAGCCGTGGACGGCTACCAGAAGGTGGCGCAGATGATGCAATTGCCCATCCGGCTTAACTACGACGCGGCGCTCATCGTCGTCGCCTACTCGCAAGGCGGCGCGCAGTGGGAAGAGGCCTTCTACACCGCCATCCAGGACATGGGCCAGGTGGGCATGGGCCTGTGGTCGAACAAAGACTCGTTCTCTGTGCGCGCGCCTGCCGGCCAACTGGAGGCGCTGCGCCCGGTGATCGACCTCATGCTCCATTCCGTGAAACTGAACCCCACTTGGGTCCGCGGCGAGATCCAGGGCCAGATCCAGCGCGGCGAAATCGCCCGCAGGACGCAGGAAGAAATCGCCCGGCTCGATCGCGAGATCGTCGAACACCGCCGCCGCACCAACGCCGAGATCCAAAACCAGATGCACCACAACATCATGGGCACCGAAGAGTATGTCAACCCGGTCACCAAGGAGGTCGAGGTCGGCTCCAACCAATGGAACCATCGCTGGGTGAACCAGAACGGCGAAGCCATCTACACCGACGACCCGAACTACGACCCCGCCCGCGCCGGCCTCGACGGCTTCCACCGCAGCCCCGTGCGCAAACGCTTCCCCGACAGATAGCCCGGCTGACCCGGCTTGGTATCCTGAAAGTTCCCTTCAAACCAAGCCATGATTCTGAAGATTCTGTCGCACCCGATTTTCGTCAACCTGAACTTCCACATGCCGATGCTCGTTGACCTGTCTCACCCGCTCATCCTGCTTGCGGGTGAGAACGGGTCAGGCAAGTCCACGCTGCTGTGGTCCATCTACCACGCCATGAAGGGCGAGGAGATGGACGGCTTCATCTACAAGGTGGATAAGAAGCCCGCCCTGCCCAAGGTCTTCCTGTTCGACGCCGAGCAGCACAACCCGCGCATGCACCCGGAACTGTTCGCCGGCAACCCGCAGATGCAGGAGTTCGTTCAAATGGCCAGCCACGGCCAGGTGATGCTCTCCATGTTCCAGCAGACCTTCCCGTCGCTGCCCGAAGGCACTCTGCTGCTGCTCGACGAGCCCGAAATGGCCTTGTCGGTCTCCAACCAGCGGCGCATCCTGAAAATGATGATGGAGCTCGCCGACCAGAAGAAGTTCCGCATCATCTGCGCCACCCATTCGCCCGTGCTGATCGACGCCCCCGAAACCTACGTCATCAACCTCGACAACCACATCAACCGCAACGTCACGCCCGGCGACATGGGCGCGGAGGGCGCTTCCACCATCCAGTAGCGCGCCAGAAGTGAAGTCCACCATGAAGCGCGACACGCTGATCGGATTCTTCGAAACGGTCGAATCGCTCAAGGGCGAGTATCTGGTTTACGACGACGGTTACCGCCCGCGAAGCTACTCTTATCAGGACGTCGCACGCGCCGCCCGCAACTTCGCCGCCCGCCTCGAACAATCCGGCATCGGCAGGGGCGACCGCATCGTTCTGTGGTCCGAAAACCGGCCCGAATGGGTGGCGGCGTTCTGGGGTTGCCTGCTCAAAGGCGTCGCCGTTGCGCCCATCGACGAGCGCCACTCGATCGAGTTTCTCGAACGCGTCGCCCGCATCACCGACGCCAAACTCGTCCTCTGCGGCGAAGAGGTCGCCCTGCCCGTCGGCTGGTCCGGCGCGCCCGTCTGGCGCCTCGCCGAGATGGACTTCAAGAGCGCCGCCGCGCCGTTCACCCAAGTTCAGGCCGCCGCCGGCGACACCGTCCAGATCCTGTTCACCTCCGGCGCCACCGCCGAACCCAAGGGCGTCGTCATCACCCACCGAAACATTCTTGCCAATATTGTTCCGGTCGAAGGCGAGGTGATGAAGTACCGCAAATACTCCCGCCCCTTCTCGCCCATCCGCTTCCTGAACCTGCTTCCTCTGAGCCACATGTTCGGCCAGGCCATGGCCATGTTCATCCCGCCGATGCTGGCCGGTACCGTCATCTTCCAGCGCAGCCAGGCGCCCGTTGAGATCATCCGTCAGATCAAATCGCGCCGCATCTCCGTACTGGTTTCGGTGCCCAAGATCCTCGAAGTTCTCAAGGAATACCTCCTTGGCGCCGCGCCCGAAACGTCCGAACGCGCCCCGGCGGGCGAGAAGTTCTGGTGGCGCTGGTGGCGCTACCGCCGCGCCCACGGCATGTTCGGCATGAAGTTCTGGTCGTTCATCGTCGGCGGCGCCGCGCTCGACCCGGGCCTTGAAAGTTTCTTCGGCAACCTCGGCTGGGTCGTCATCCAGGGCTACGGACTCACCGAAGCCGCGCCCATCGTCACCTTGAACCATCCCTTCCACGCGCGCAAGGGCACGGTGGGCAAGCCCATCCATGGGGTCGAGATTCGCATCGCCGAAGACGGCGAGGTCCTTGTCCGCGGCGGCAACGTCACCAGCGGCTACTTCAACAACACCGAAGCCACCCAGGAAGCCTTCGAGGACGGCTGGTTCCACACCGGCGACATCGGCGAGTTGGACGACAGCGGCCGCCTGCTGATCAAAGGCCGCAAGAAGGAAATGATCGTTCTGGCCGACGGCCGCAACGTCTTCCCAGAAGATGTTGAACGCGTGGTGAACGCCATCGCGGGCGTCAGCGACTCCGCAGCCGTCGGCATGAAATCCGATGCCGGCGAGTTGGTCCACTCCGTGTTGCTGCTGGATGAAAACGCCGCCGCCGAAACCATCGTCCGCGAGGCAAATTCGAAGCTCGAAGAACATCAGAAAATCCGCGGCTACACGGTTTGGGAAGGCGACGAACTCCCCCGCACCGAAGGCACCCGCAAACTGAAGCGCCGCGAAATCCGCGACCGCATCAGCGGAGTCAAGCCCGCTCCCGTCGCGCATCACGACACTGGTGTCGCCGGCCTGCTCGGCAAGTGGAGCGCCGGCCGCGCCGTTGACGGCTCCACCTCGCTCGACGACCTCGGCCTCTCCTCGCTCGACCGTGTCGAACTCCTCGTCGCCCTTGAACAGAAACTCGGCGCGCCCGTCGACGAATCCATCTTCGCCGGCGCCAAAACCGTCGCTGACCTCGATGCGCTGGCCAAACACCCGCCCGCCGCCGCGCCCGCCGAGCCTTTCGAATTCCCCACCTGGAACCGCTCGAAGTGGGCCGACTGGACCCGCGTCATCAACCTCAATCTCTGGATCCTCAACCTCGCCCGCATCTTTGCCTGGGTCCGCGTCCGGGGCAGGGAAAACCTCGCCGGCCTCGACGGCCCCGTCATCTTCTGCAGCAACCATCAGGGCTACTTCGATGGGCCGGTCGTGTTCATCGCCTTGCCCTGGAAATGGCGCCGCAAACTGGCCCCGGCCATGCGCAAAGAATTCTTCGACGCTCACTTCCACCCCTCGAAACACCCCTGGTATAACGTCTTCACCTCCCGGCTCAACTTCCTGCTCTCGGCGCTGGCCTTCAACGCCGTCCCCATCCCGCAGCGTGAAGCCGGCACCCGCCAGACGCTGCGCTACATCGGCCAGATCGTCGAAGACGGCTGGTGCCCGCTCATCTTCCCCGAGGGCAAGCACAGCTACGACGAGACGATCCTCCCCTTCCAGGCCGGCGCAGCCATGATGGCGTCGAAGCTCAAAGTGCCCGTCGTACCCCTGCGCATCCGCGGCTCCAACCGCGTGCTCCACCCGACGTGGCGCATGGCCCGCCCGGCGTTTGTCGACGTGACCATCGGCAAGCCCCTGCATCTGGAAGGCGACGACTTCGCCGCGCTCGCCAAACGAATTGAAGACGCCGTGAGGGCATTGTAAGATGCGGACAAGCTCATGACTTTGCGTTCGATCCTGTTCGTCGCCGCACTCATGCCGGCCCTGCACGCGCAGGTGGACGCGAGCAATTCCCCCGGCGTCGGGAACCAGGCACATCCTGATGCGGCCCTCGATGCGCTCGACAAGGAGCTGCTCGCCGATCCCGGCAACCTCGATGCGTTGCGCCGGCGCGGTCGCCTCTGGCTCGACCGCAAACAGTTCGCCGACGCCATGGCCGACTTCTCCGCCATCACCCGTCTGCGCCCCAGCGAAGCCCCCGCCTGGCAGTCTCTCGGCGAAGCCCGCCTCGGCCTCAAAGACTCATCCGCAGCCATCGCCTTCGCCAAGGCCATCGAACTGGGCCAGTCTTCACCCGTCCTGTTCGACAAATACGGCGAGGCGCTCTCGCTCCATGGCGATCATGCAAAGGCCATCGAGGCCTTCACCTCATCTATGCGTCTCCGCCTCGACCGGCCCGAGTCCTACGTCGGCCGCGGCCGCGCCAAAGCCGCGCAGGGTAATCTCCGCGATGCCATCGAAGACTTCACCGCCGCCCTCCAATACAGTCCCACTCATGCCGACGGCTACTACGAGCGCGCCATGGCGAGCGGCAATCTCGGGCTGTTCGACAAGGCGGTCGACGACTTCACTTCCTATTTGAAGCTCAAGCCTCAGGACGGAGTCGCGTACGGCTTCCGCGGCGCCGCCTACGATTCCCTCGGCCGCCCTTCCGAAGCCATGGCCGACTACAACGCCAGCCTCCGCCTCGACCCTCGCGGCGTGCGCGTCCTTCTCGCCCGCGGCGAGTTATTCGCCCGCATGGGCGACCACCGCAAGGCCCTCGACGACCGCACCGAAGTCCTCCGCGTCGATCCCGACAATGTCGCCGCTCTCATCGCCCGCGGCGGCTCCTACCATCTTCTCGGCGAACACGCCAGAGCCATCGCCGACCGCACCCGCGCCCTCCAGATCGATCCCAAACATGCCCTCGCCTGGTATGCCCGCGGCGCCGGCTACTTCCTGCTCGGCGACTACGAAAAGGCCAAACCCGATCTCGAACAGGCCGTCCGCCTCTCACCCGGCGACACCGAGGCCGCCCGCGTTCTTGAAAAGACGAATGAGATCCTGGCCAGAAAAAGCGAAGTCGCCGCCCTTCCTCCCGTGCCCGCCCAACCGGCGGGGGAATGGA
>JACZJQ010000072.1 GCA_014860455.1 Bryobacteraceae bacterium
GACGCCTTCGTCGAGCATCATGGCGCGGAGCGCTTTGCGGAAGTCGGCGGTTTCGCTGATCATTTCGGCGATAATGTGGCGGGCGCCTTCGAGCGCGTCGGCGGCGGTGGCGACGCCTTTCTCTTCGTTGATGAAGGTGGCCGCGAAGGCGTCGAGCGGGAGTTTGGCGGGGGTCTGGTTCCAGAGGTAGAGGGCGAGGGGTTCAAGGCCCTTTTCGCGGGCGATGGTGGCTTTTGTGCGGCGCTTGGGTTTGTAGGGCAGGTAGAGGTCTTCGAGTTCGCTCTTCTCGAAGGTGGCTTCGATGCGGGCGCGGAGTTCGGGGGTGAGCTTGCCCTGTTCGTCGATGGAGGAGAGGATGGCGGCGCGGCGCTGTTCGAGGTCGCGGAAGTAAGCGAGTTTCTCCTCGATGGAACGGATCTGGACCTCGTCGAGATTGCCGGTGGCTTCCTTGCGGTAGCGGGCGATGAAGGGGACGGTGCCGCCCTCGTCGAACAATTCGATGGTCGAGGCGAGGCCTCTCATGGGGACGTTCAGGACGTTCGCCATGTGGATGAGGATCGGGGCCGGAAGAGCGATGGGTTGCGGCATAGACTGGACTCTTATCGTAGCGCCGGCGTGGGGTGGCCGAGTCCTGCTACAATCTGCGTCCGGGGCAAAGGCGAAAACCGATGGCCACTGGGAATGAAGCGTTCCGCGCGATGACGCGGCGTACCATGACCGTTCCTGCTCAGCCTGCCAGGGAGCATGTTTGCTATAGTGTGATTTCCCCGATATGAACCCATCATCCCCAAGGGAATTTGTCTGCGCCCATAGCCCGGACTCCGACGACGCCTTCATGTTCTATGCCATGGCCACCCGCAAGGTGCGCTCAACCTCCGTTGTCTTCAAGCACTTGCTCGAAGACATCGAGTCGCTCAACCAGCGGGCCATGCGAGGCGAGTACGAATTTACCGCCATCTCCTTCCACGCCTACCCCTACGTGGCCGACAAGTACCGCCTGGTGAACTCCGGCTGCAGCGTCGGCGACGGCTATGGCCCCATGGTCGTTTCCGGTTCGCCCATGCAGGTTGAGCAGCTCAAAGGCAAGCGCATCGCCATCCCCGGCAAGCTCACCACCGCTTATCTCACCCTGCGCATCATCGAACCCGACTTCGAAGCCATCGTCGTCCCCTTCGACAAAGTGCTCGACGCGCTGCGCGAAAAATCGGTCGACGCCGCCCTGGTAATTCACGAAGCGCAACTCACCTACGGCCGCGGCGGCCATCACCTCGTCGTTGACCTTGGCAAATGGTTCCGACAGGTCCACGAACTGCCGCTGCCGCTCGGTGCCAACGCGCTGTTGAAATCGGTGGACGACGGTCTCCAGGTCGAAATCTGCCGCATGATGCGAGAGAGCATCCAATATGCCCTCGACCATCACGAAGAGGCCCTGAACTACGCCATGCAGTTCGCCCGTGACCTCGAACCCGCCCTGGCCGAGAAGTTCGTCGGCATGTACGTCAACCACTACACCGTCGACGCCGGCCGGCCCGTCCGCGACGCTGCCCAGAAACTGCTCGACCTCGGCTTTGAAGCGGGCGTCATCCCCAGCCGCGTTCAGGTTGAATTCATCGGCTAGCCTGTCCGAACAGGCGGTCGCTGCGCGTGGTCGCCTACAATGGAGCTATGCGAACCTTCGCCCTGATTCTCATTGCTGCCACTGTCTTCGCGCAGGCCCCAGCTGACTCCAGGGAGAAGATTAAGGCCGCCCGCGACACCGTCAAGACCGGCGCCTCCGCCATCCCCCAACTCGACCCACTGCTGATGGACGCTGATGTCGAGGTCCGGCGTGAAGCCATCAAGGCTCTGGCCGCCATAGGCACCCAGCACGGGCTCGACCTCCTGGTCCGCTCCACGCGCGACGGTGATGCCGAAATCCAGATCCGAGCCGTCGACGCCCTGGTCAACTTCTACCATCCGGGCTACATCTCCACAGGCCTTTCGGCGACGCTGAGGCGCGCTGGCGCGTCCCTGAGCGCCGCCTTCCGCCAGGACGAAAACCGCGACGTCGTCGATCCCGATACCCCCGTCCGCCCGGAAATCCGCGCCGCCATCCGCTACATCGTCACCAATGGCACCGACAACGTCGTCCGCGCCAACGCCGCCCGGGCCCTCGGCATCCTCCGCGACGGCGATTCCATGCAGGCCCTCATCGAGGCTCTGCGCTCCAAAGACGACCGTCTCATCTTTGAATCCCTCATTGCGTTGCAGAAACTTTCCAATCCCGACGCCGGAGCCCGCGTCGTCTTCCTCATGCGCGACCTGGTCGAAAAGGTCCAGCTTGCCGCCATCGAAACCGCCGGCCTGCTCAAGGCCCGCGACGCCATCGGCGAACTCCGCCGCGTAATGGAAACCGGCCCTGAGCGCAAGGTCCGTCGCGCCGCCGTGCTCGCCCTCGCCCGCATCGCCGACCCCGGAACGCGCGACCTGCTCGCCAATCTGCTCCAGGACAAGGACGACGAAGTCCGCGCCGCCTCCGCCGAAGGCATCGGCCGCATGGGCAACCCCGCTGACCGGCCGGCAATCGAATCGGCGTTCAGCGCCGAACGCAAAACCGTCGCCCGCCTCGGTCAGGCCTTCGCCATCGCCCGCCTCGGCGGCGTCGATATGAGCGAACTCTCCCCCCTACGCTATCTCGTCAACAACCTCAACTCCCGATCCTGGCGCGGCATCGCCCAGCCCTATTTGAACGAACTCACCCGCCAGGAACACGTCCGGAAAGCCATCTACCCCCTGCTCGCCTCCGGCACCCTCTCCGAACGCACGGGCTTGCTGCTCGCGCTTGCTTCCAGCGGCGCCCCCGACGCCATCAGCCAGATCGAGCCTTACGTCCGCGATACCGACCTCGAAATCTCGCGCGCCGCCACCCGCGCCCTCCGCATCCTCCGCGCCTCGGTCCAATAGAGCCGCTCTCTCAGCCACCCCGAAACAACGACGCGGCCAAGGAGGCCGCCTACTGAAACACAACGAGGGCGGCCCCGAAGGACCGCCCCCATCGAAAACTGTGTCTGAAGCGCCTGAAGGCTACTTCGACTTTTTCTGCTTCTGCTGGCCGACGCGGACCTTGAACTGCTTCTGTTGCAGATCGCCCCAGGCCTTCCAATCAAACCGCTTGGAAGCATCAACCAGATACGAATCGACATCCGCACCCTTCGGCAGCACTGCTACCAGGGTTGCTGTCTGGCCCTCGGGGCCCGTGATCTTAAACCGGCGTGCGTTCGGAATCGACATAACTTACACAATTCTAACACGCCAAAGCCCGGATGCGCGACAAGCCGCGCCGTCCTGCGCCAGGACCTCACAGCCCCGGAATCGGATACCGGTACCGCCCCTCGAAAACCTCGCCAAACAATCCCAGCAATTGATCGTGGATCGCCGTGTTGCTCACCGCGATATGCGGACCGTCCAGCGTCGCCGGACCACCCTTCATATCGGTCGTCCGCCCGCCGGCTTCCCTCACAATCAGCAGCCCCGCCGCCATATCCCACGGATTCAACCCAAACTCCCAGAACCCGTCCAGCCGCCCGCAGGCCGTATACGCCAGATCAAGTGCCGCCGACCCGCCCCGCCTGACCCCGTGCGTCACCATCGCCACCTGATGGAAGAAATGGACATTCACGCTCTCATGCCGCTTCCGGGAAGGGAAGCCCGTCGACAGCAGCGACTCTTCCAGCTTCGCCGCCTTCGACACATGAATCCGCCGCCCGTTCAAAAACGCCCCGCCGCCCAACTCCGCCGCGAACATCTCCTGCCGCAGCGGATCGAAAATCACCCCGCACGCCATTTCGCCGTTATGCTCCAGCGCCAGCGTGACGTTGAACATCGGATACCCATGCGCGAAGTTCGTCGTCCCATCCAGCGGGTCCAC
>JACZJQ010000007.1 GCA_014860455.1 Bryobacteraceae bacterium
TCCGCGTCAACGAAGACTTCCGCGGCGCCGGACCCGAAACGCTGGCCAACTACGACCTGGTCGTCATCAACTACTACGAGAACAAGGACAAGAAGTGGTGGTGGGGCGAGCGCGCCCAGAACGCGCTGATCGACTTCGCCAGGTCCGGCAAGGGCGTCGTCATTTTCCACTTCTCCGTGGCCGCCTTCGAAGGCTGGACCGAATGGGAACAGATGTGCGGCGGCAACTGGCGCCCGAACAACGGCCATCACTCCCCCTCGCATGATTTCGAAGTCACTATCCGCGACACCGAACACCCCATCACCAAGGGCCTGCGCGCCAAACTCCGCCAGCCCTACGACGAACTCTACGCCAACCTCAAATGGCAGCCCGAGGGCTCTTATCACGTCCTCGCCACCGCCTATGACAACCATGCCCTCTACGCCGGCAAAGCCCGCCAGCCCATCCCCGGCGACGGACTCGACCAGCCCATGTTCTGGACCACTCAAATGGGCCAGGGCAAAGTCTTCGTCACAGTCCTCGGCCACGACCTCGGAGCCACTTCCACCCCGCTGAACAAGATCACCCTGGTCCGCGGCGCCGAATGGGCAGCCACCGGCAAAGTCACCATCCCGATTCCCCCGGCGCTGGCCGCGGGCGGCCGCGATGACGCGCAGGCCAAGGTCGTCACACCGGGCGTTGGCTCAGCCCCGCCCTCCGACGCCGTTGTGCTGTTCAACGGCAAGGACCTCGCAGGCTGGGTCCACAGCAAGGACGGCAGTCCGGCCAAATGGAAAGCTGAGAAGGGTGAGATGGTGACCGTCACCTACACCGGCAGCATCCAGACCGAGCAGAAGTTCCGCGACATCCAACTTCACCTCGAGTTCAAAGTGCCGCCGATGCCGAACCACAAGGGTCAGCTCAAGGGCAACAGCGGAGTCTACCTGCAGGGCCTGAACGAGGTGCAGATCATCGACGGCGTGAACAACCCAACTTACGCAACCGGCCAACTTGCCGGCATCTACGACGAGCATGCGCCGCTGGCGAACCCGGCCCGGCCCGCGGGCGAGTGGCAGAGCTTCGACATCATCTATCGCGCAACCAAATGCACTGACCGCAACGTGCCGCAGAAGGACGCCCGCCTCACCGTCCTGCTCAACGGCGTCCTGGTCCAGGACAACGTGCCGGTGCGCTATAAGAAAGGCGGCTGCGAACCTGGTCCGCTTCTGCTCCAGGACCACAGCGGCTTCAAGGACGCGCCCGTAACCGAAATGCGCTTCCGCAACATCTGGGTCCGGCCCCTGAACTAAGTCTGGGGCTGATTCTTGCTGTTCAAGGAAGAACGCCGACGGTTGATCAAGGGCACCTCTACTTCCGCACAACAGGAGTCCATCTGGCACCGCGCGAACGGCGTCTTAGCCAAAGATCAACACTCACTCCTTGTGGGCATCCTGCTTGGAGCCGTGGCGCTCGTCCTTACATACATCGAGAGCGGGTACGAATACGCGATGATCACCGCCGTCACCTTTGCGGGCTTGGGGATCCAATTGCGAATGTTTATTGCCCTTTTAAATGTGGTTGAACGAGGATTTCGAGGGGGCATGGATCGCGGTGAGTTGGTTCTCGGCTCACGGCTCCTCGTTCTGGCGATCTCGATACAGGTGATCACAAAGGTTCCTCTGACCGCGACGACAGCCTTTACTGCGGTCGTTGCTCTGTTACTATTCGTCGCGACTAAGATTCTCATGAAGCTGAGATCTTCATGAAGACACGCTGTATCTTTCGCCGAGCCGGGAACGGAGTTTAGTGGACCATTGGCCGTGGAAACTTCTCGTTGAGGCCCTTATGATGTGAGTGTGGGCATCGACGACAGTCTGGCTTGTGAACTCGTGCGGCGTGTGCTTTCGGCGGCGAGTCCGGCGAAGATCATCCTGTTCGGTTCGGCGGCCACCGGCGAGATGACCAGCGGCAGCGACATCGACCTGCTGATCGTCGAGAACGAATCCTCCCGGCGCCATGACCGGGCCCTGGCCATTCGCGACGCTATCGGCGACATCGGTTGGCCCGTGGACGTGCTGATCATGGCCCCGGAACGCTTCGAGCGCACCAAAGACGTTATCGGCGGCATCGCCTATCCGGCGCACAAGTACGGGCGGGTACTGTATGAAGCCGCATGACGAAGTGGTCCGGCTCTCGATCGAATGGCTCCGGAAAGCGGATCTCAACATGCTCACCGTTGAGAAACTCCAGGGCGATTCTGGATATCGAAAGATCGGGCTTAGATAACTGAGACCGCCGGTTCAGAGAATCCAGCGGCCTTCTCAAATCTCAGACCCGTTTGGCATCGCGCGAACCGCATCTGGGCCAAGGACCGACATGGACTGTGCGTGGAAATCATGTTCGGGGCCATAGCGCTTGTGGCTCTCTCTATTCAGAAAAGTTACAAGGCCGCGAGAATGAGGTTGCTCATGTAGATCCACCGATAGGTCGACAGTAGTAGTTGAGTTGAGCAAATGGACGGGGTATTGTGTTGCTATCCCCGTTTCCAAGCCAGAAGCCATGACGGAAGATGAAATACAAGGCACGATATCGCGGCACCGCTCCAGAAACGCCGAATTGCGGCAGGTTCTGACTGCGAACGGTGTTTCATTGACCCAGGAACGACCTGTAGATGTGCATTTCTGGTCATGGGATCAGTCTGATGCCGCTGCCCTTGCGCGGGAGTTGTATCGCCGTGGTTATCTGGTGACGCTTATCGCTCGCGCTTCTGCGGAGTCAAGAGACGAGGAGCGCTGGAACGTCGAGGCAGGGGCGAAGATAGCTCCTCAGAAGGTGCTCAGGGATGAGTTCACTGAGGACCTTGTGCGACTCGCATCCGCCCACGATTCTGCCTACGACGGGTGGGGGACGGCCATCTGAGATTGGAATCCGGGACGAATCCGGAACCCCGGAATTCCACGCGAGCACCATGGAATTCAAGCCACCGCAACCGCCAGTCGCGTGACGTCGAGTCCCCGCCGGGCTGGAGCCTGTCGGTAATCAGCCCACTGACTGCGTGCAGGATGACTGGTGCATTACCATGGTAATGTAAGGGCATGAGCACCACACGGTCGCGCCTCACGGCACAGGGCCAGATCTCGATTCCCGCCGCCATCAGGAAGCGGCTGGGCATCGGCCCGGGGTCTGTCATCGAGTGGCAGGAGTCCGGCGGCGAGATCATCGTCCGGCGCTCGGGGAGCTGCGACTCCGAGCAGATCCACCAAGAGGTCTTCGGCGACGCCGCGCCCAAGCCGCATTCGCTCGACGAGTTGAAATCCGGCATCCGCGACCACGTCAGGAAGCGCCATGCGCGCGATTGATACCAACGTCCTGGTCCGTCTGCTCGCCCGCGACGACGCCCGCCAGACGGTCGCCGCCGAACGGTTTATCGCCCAAGGCGCCTGGGTTCCGCTGCTCGCACTGGCCGAGACGATTTGGGTACTGGATTCGGTCTACAGTCTGCCGCCATCCAGCCTGGCCCGCGCCGTCGAACTCCTGCTCGACCACAAGCAGCTTGTCCTCCAGGACCACGCCGTCGTGGAATCGGCCCTGCGCCATTTTCGTGCCCGCCCGTCGCTGGGCTTTTCCGATTGCCTTATCCTCGCGATTGCGCACGCCGCCGGACACTCGCCGCTCGGCACGTTCGACAAAAACCTGGCCAGGGCGACCGGCGCGGAACGCATCGCGTGACTCGCAAGAGACGGGCTCCGAGCGAAGCAAAGAACGAAACAAGCAGGCACAAAGGGTGCTGGGTTTCTGGCGTCGGCCACGGGTGCAGTTCGGCAACCTGCCGGAGTATGCCGGCGAAACCTGTGTTGCGCTCCCGCCGCGAACTCCAGCGTTCCCGGTCCCACCTCCCGTAGCCGATGCCGCCCGCGGGACTTCTACCGCGGGCCGCTGCCCTGAACCGTTGAATCCACCGTGATCACAACCCGCCGGCAAGCCACCAGGGGCGGCGAGCCGGCATCCCTCACCTCGAGGATCACATGCAGTTCGCGCGCGCCTGGCGGAACCAGCAGCGACGCATCCACATTCCCGGCTCCCTCGATTGCCACCGCGCTCATCGAACCCCCGGGTTCCGGGTAATGGAGCCAGCGGTAGCTCAGCCTGTCGCCGTCCGGGTCCGAAGAACCTCGCGCGCTCAATCGCACCCGCTCCCCGGCCGCGGCGCGGACCGGCACGACGCGGCGCGTGGCGTCGCCGTTCAGAACCGCCATTGGTTCGTGGTTGGCTTTCTCGCGATCCGTCAAGCACCACGTCATGCGCGCCGCAAACGCGTTCTGGAAATCCGGCCGCCATCGCCAGACCGTCGAGCGCGCCCCTTCGCCCGCCGGCACATTGTCCTCGGCGTCGGTGTAATACCGGTCGCGGACGCGGCGGAATCGTCCGCCCCATCCGCCCCACTCGGGGTGATCCGGGTCGGAAAGCCCGTTCGGCAGGAAGTAGAACCACGAGGGTGTATCTCCCTCCTTGAGCACCCCGTTTGGGTTGGGCGCGGTCCACGTCTTGAGCGGATACAACGCCCCTAGTGGATTGGTCCTGACGTTTTCATCTATCCAGGCTCGCGAGGTGAGCGACATGTCGCCGCCCAGGTACATGCCGCGGTAAACCGACAGCCGCTTATCGCGTGGCAGCCGGCCTTCAAACGGCGCGCCAGGGTTCGACGAGCTGAGGATGAAGAACAACTCCGGGAAGCTGTCGACAATCCACGGACCTGTCTCGTCCTGATGCTCGATGGAATGCACTCGCAACTTGCCGGTGAATCGCTTCAGTTCCGACGGCGAACGATCCTTTCGAACGCGCCACAACGCCTGCGCCAGATCGTGCCCGCCGCCCCAAATGGCGATGTTCAGCGGACGCGGATCGTTCCGGTCAGCCGCCGCGATGATCCAACGCGAGCCCTCCGTGTCGTGCCCCTCGCCAATGCTCGCCAGCCGGCGGTCGGGGTCGCCGGACTTGATCGCAGCCAGCAACCGGCTGGCAGGCGGATATCCGGGATCGTGCGTGGCCCGCTTGCCTTGCACCTTCCCATAGGCCTCCACGATCTCCCGGATCAGGTCCGGCCGCACGATCCTCTGCTTCAATTCCCCCGTCGTTCCCGATGCCGAAGCGATCAGCCCTTCAATCTCGAATTCGCTAGAAAACGCCATCAGGCGGATCATCGACTGTTGGTCGTCAGGATCGCCGCCGATGTCTGTCAACACGATCAGCCGTGGTTTCTCTTGTGCCGCGGCGTCACCCGCTCCGGCAGTCAGGCACCATCCGGCCAGGGCCAGCAAGGGAAGGCAATGGTAAGTCATCTCATCCTCAAGCGCCGGTGCCGCATCGCCGGAGCTACTTCTGCAGCCACTTCTTCAGGAATGCGAGGCCGGATTCGAGCCGGATCTCGTGGCCGCCATCGTGCAGGTCCATTTCGATGCGGTCCGCGATGTTCAGCTTCTCATAGTGCTGTTTGGAAACGTCGAACTCTTCGACGATTTGCGGCCAGTGGGCGATTCGGTCCGCCTTTCCGGCCTGCACCAGAAGCGGCCGCGGGCAAATCAGGCTGGCCACGTCGGAGTCTGTGAACTCGCTCAGCCAGCCGTTGAAAAACGCGTGCTCCTCCTTGGTTTCCAGGAAACACGAGTAGCGCGGGTCGGGAATCACCATCTTGTTGCGCCTGTGGTTGAACCAGGCGCAGACAATGCCACACTGGATGCGCGGTTCCAGCGGCATCCAGAACATCGTCGCCATCCCTCCAAGACTGATGCCCCACATGCCGACGCGCTTGCCATCGATTCGCTTATCCTTGAGCACCTCGGTCAGCAGCGCCTGCATGCGCACGAACTCGATGCCCGGCAGCGTCGTGCCGCCCAGTCGGGCAAGCCGCTCGATGCGATTGCGCTTCTCCACCGTGGCCAGATTGAACGGCGCCAGCACGGCGAAGCCGGCGTTCACCAGAGCGTGGCCATAGTCTTTGTAAAGGTTCTCGCCGTCGCCGGCGCCAAACACACGCTCCGGGTTGCTGCCTATGCCGTGCTGCGCGATCACCAGCGGCACGGGCCCTTTTGCGCCTTGTGGGATCACCAGCACGGCTTCGGCCTTGAGCCGTCCAAGGGGAATGCTGAGCCATTCCGCATTCACGCCGGCGATGTCGGCATGCGCCCGCCGCTCCATCGGTCCGGTCGGTTTCAGATCAGGCGGCGAGATGAACGCCCGGTAGCGGGCGCGGTTCGGCTCAACGCTCTTGCGAAAGGCCTCGATGCTGCGGTAGTCGCGCTTCCACGCGCTGGCGGCGCGGGCTCCATACTCATCCACCAGATAGGCGCGGAAGTAGCGTTCGATCTCCTCGCTGTATCTGTCGTTGCGGGCCTCGATTCTCTTCCCTGCGTCTTGAGCGAAAGCAGTCGCAAGTGCGACGAGACTAAGAATTGCGATGCGCATCGACGATGATTGTACTGCGTTACAAAGCTCATCACGCAAGCCGCCTGCCCGTCAGGCCCGCCTGCGGGCCGCGGCGCTCGGCCGTTCGCTGGATAGAAACGCCAATCCGGGCGGCATAGTATGGTGGTTCCTGAGGGAGGCTGAACTGACAATGAAGAGATGCAATGGCGCGTATGCCACGATACTGATGCTCGCCGCGGCCTGTGGCCTTCCGGCCCAGCAGGCGCCCCAGTGGCGTGACCTGTTCAATGGCAAGGACCTCACCGGCTGGGTGAGCATCAACGTCCAACCGGACACGTTCAAGGTCGAGAACGGCATGATCGTCTGTTCGGGCAAACCGACCGGTTTGATGCGCACGGACCGCCAGTATGAGAACTACATCCTGCACGTGGAATGGATGCACACCGAACCGGGCGGAAACTCGGGCATGTTCCTCTGGGCCAGCCCGACTCCGAATCCGAAGAGCCCCTTCCCTGATGGCGTCGAAGTCCAGATGCTCGAACTTCAGTGGCCCGAACTCCACAAGCGGGACGGCGTGACGCCGCCAGTGGCCTACGTCCACGGCGAGGTATGGGGCGTCGGCAACCTGAAGACCACGCCTGACAACCCGCGGGGCAATCGCAGCATGTCGGTCGAGAACCTCTGCAAGGGGCGTGGCGAGTGGAACACCTACGACATCGTGGCCGTGGACGGCGTCATCAAACTGGCGGTGAACGGCAAATTCGTCAACGGCATCAGCAAGGCGACCCAGAAGAAAGGCTACATCTGCCTGGAAAGTGAGGGCGCGAAGATCTACTTCCGCAATCTGCGCATCATGGAACTGCCGCCCGGCGTGACCACCCCGGAACAGTCGGCGCCGCTGGCCCAGTGATTTCCCGCAACCGCCCGCACAAACAAAACGAACAAGACGGGACACACTGTCCCAGTTCATCCCCGTTCACTCGCGCAGTCTTTGCTCCTCGATAGGTCTGGAGCCAGCGGACGATTCAAAATCAGTGGACTCGTGCGTTCAATGACAGGCCGAAGCCTCATTGACCCTTCAACTCGCGGGTCAGCCATGCTTTTGCAAGTTTCCAGTCGCGCTTGACGCTGGGGGCCGATATGTTCAGCACTGCAGCTGTTTGCTCGACGCTTAGGCCTGCGAAGAATCGCAACTCCACGACCCGGGCCTTGCGTGGGTCCATCTTCTCGAGGGCGTTCAGCGCATCGTCGAGGGCGATGAACTCTTCGCTGCTTTGCGGGGCGCCATCCATTGACTCGTTGAGGTAAACGTGAGGAAAGCGCCCTCCGCGCTTGTCCGCCAGGCGCGCCCGCGCCGCATCCACCAGAATGCGCCGCATGATCTGGGCCGAAACAGCGAAGAAATGCGTGCGATCCTGCCAGTCCACATCCTCCACATTCACGAGCCGGAGATAGGCTTCGTTGACGAGGGCGGTTGTCTGCAGCGTTCGCCCGGGAAGCTGCCGGCGCATGTGACGGTGGGCGATCCGATGGAGTTCGGCGTAGACCAAAGGCGTCAATTGGTCCAGCGCGGCCTGATCTCCGCCGCCCCAAGCGTGCAGCAGCCGGGATATTTCAAAGGAAGAGTCCGGCACAAAATTCCCACCTGATTATACTTTCCGCCTCGATCTTCCGGTTAGCCCAGTGAGGGAGGCTGACATGAAGATCACATGGATGTTTGGATTGGCGGCACTGGCCGCAAACCTCAACGCCGGGCACGGGACGGCTATTGGCGAAGGCGCGTCAGCAGCGCCCGATGTCACGGTCTACGTGGATGGAGCAGGTGGTCTATTCAATTTTCAGACGCGGATCCTGGCCGACCGGATGCTTGCGGCGGCTGGAGTCCGGGTGGAGTGGCGTGCTGGGGCGCCAAAGGAAGATCCGGCGCCCGGACTGGTGATCAAAGTCCAATTCGCCGGCGCCAACAAAGTCCCGGATTTCCTTGGCGCTCTGGCGCACGCATACGTCTTCGGCCGCGGAGTTCGCAATATCACTGTTTTTCATCACCGACTACGGGCCACGGCAGCATCGGCCGGCGTGGAGGATTACAGACTTACAGCCCACGTGCTGGCGCATGAGATCGTGCATGTGCTCCAACGAATCGACCGCCACTCTGACAGCGGGTTGATGAAGGCGCGATGGACCCACGCCGATCTTGTCATCATGTCCCGGAAGACTCTGCCGATCACGCAAGAGGATGTCAAATTCATGCGCCTCGGAATAGACGCAGTGCGAGACCAAGACCAGGCCTTGGGGACCAAGTGAGGATCGAGTTCACGGACACCGCCCGGCGGGATAACCCTTTTCAGCACAGTTACTGGTTGCGACCCTATTCATGAGCGCCTACGATAGTCTCGACTGTCCCATGCAACCCGAACGCTGGCGGAAAGTCGAGGAACTCTACCACTCCGCGCTTGAACTCGACGGAAGCGCACGTGATGCGTTCCTGCAAGAGTCCTGCAGGGACGACGAGGAACTCCTGCACGAGGTGCAATCGCTGCTCGAACAGACCGAAAGCGGATTGCTCAACCGCCCGTTGCAGTTGGGCCCGTATCAGATCGTGGGAATTATCGGTGCGGGCGGAATGGGCACAGTCTATCAAGGCCGCGATAACCGTCTCGGGCGGCTGGTCGCGATCAAGGTGTTCGAGGCCAATTTCGACTCCCGTTTTGAACGGGAAGCCCGCGCCCTGGCGGCTCTCGATCATCCGCACATTTGCACGCTCTATGACGTCGGGCCGAACTACCTTGTGATGGAGTATCTGGAGGGCGAGCCCCTGCACGGTCCATTACCGGTGGCTGACGTGCTGCGTCTGGGCATCCAGATGGCGGATGCCCTGGCAGCGGCACACAGCAAAGGGATCGTGCACAGGGACCTGAAGCCCGGCAATGTTCTGGTGGCGAAAACGGGTGTGAAGGTGCTGGATTTTGGCCTGGCTAAGCTCACCGCCGCCTTCTCCAGCGACGAAGCGGTGTCCGAAACGGCGGAGCCACTGACTCAGGAGGGCGTGATCGTAGGCACGACTTCCTACATGTCACCGGAACAGGCCCAGGGCATGCCGGTGGATGCGCGGAGCGACATCTTCTCGTTCGGGGCGGTGCTGTACGAATTGGCGACCGGGACGCGCGCCTTTCCCGGAGAAACAAAACTGTCGGTCCTCTCGGCGATCCTCAGGAACGAGCCCCAACCCGCGAGTTCGGTGAGCAAAGACGTTCCGCACGAGCTGGACAGAATCATCTCACGATGCCTGCGCAAAGACCCCGAGCGGCGCTTTCAGACGATGGCCGATCTGAAAGCCGAGCTGGCCGAACTCGCGGAGCAGTCCGCCAGCGGCCGAGTCGACGCTGGGGCGACTCCACCCAGGGTTCGCAGTCGCTGGAAACTCACAGTCGTTCTCGGCGGAGTACTGGCACTCGCCGGCGCCGCAGTCTGGATCTGGTCGGCCCTACGCGGTCCTCAGGGGCAGGGGGAGGCTCCTCTGGCAGTTGTTCCGCTCACTGCGTATCCAGGAAACGAGATTTCTCCCACTTTCTCTCCGGACGGTTCCCAAGTGGCCTTCTCCTGGGACGGCGAGAAGGAGGACAACTACGATATCTACGTGAAGCTCGTCGAAGGCGGCGCTCCGTTGCGTTTGACGACGAACCCCGCGGCGGAATCCAGCCCGGCGTGGTCGCCGGACGGAAGGTGGATTGCGTTTCAGCGCGGCGGCCGCGAGCCGGGAATCTACCTGATTTCTCCGCTCGGCGGACCTGAACGCAGATTGACCTCAAACGGCTCGACTCTGCCCTGCTGGACTCCGGACGGGAGGTCCCTCGTATACTCCCTGCGTGATTCGGAGAAGGAGCTATACAGTTTGTGGGTGATGGCGATCACCACTGGAGAGCGGCGAAGACTCACCTCGCCGCCTGCAAATTATCTTGGGGACTTGGGCTGCGCCGTGTCGGCTGACGGAAAGCGGTTGGTGTTCGGCCGTTGGGTGATGCAGGCTTTTGGCGCGGGCGTCTGGCTTGTCCCGCTCGGCGGCGGCGAACCGCGCCGGTTGACCAGGACGAACTTCGGTGCCCAGACCTTCTCCTGGTTGCCTTCCGGGGATGAGATCCTGTTCGCAGTTTCGGGTGCGACGGTAGCCACGTCGGCGTGGTTCTTCGGCGAAGGAGCGGTATGGAGGCTCCGGATTCCGGCAACTGGGGAAGCTGAGCCGCGGAGGTTCGTGGGAGTGGACCAATTCTCCGCATGGCCTGCGTTGTCCCGCGCCAGTCCGGGCCGGCCAGCGCGCATCGCCTATGCGCGGTACGAGTGGGACACGAACATCTGGCGCATGGACCTGTCCTCGGGCGGCTCTCATCAACGTCCGTCCACGGTCTGCTCTTCGACTCGGGGAGAGATCTGGCCGGCCATTTCACCCGACGGCCGAAAGATCGTTTTCGCGTCGCACCGATCGGGCCGTCTGCAGATCTGGTCGTGTGATAGCGATGGTTTGGGCCCGGTGCAATTGACTAACGAAAAGGGTGCGGTCGGGACACCATCGTGGTCCCCCGACGGCCGGAGGATCGCGTTCGATATCCACGATGGCGGCAACCGCGATATCTACGTCATGAACTCCGACGGGACCGGACTTCGCCGGATGACGACTGACCCGGCCAACGACGGTCGAGCGACGTGGTCGACGGACGGACGGTGGATCTTCTTTCACTCGGCGCGAACCGGAACACACGAGATCTGGAAACTGCCTGTGGAGGGCGGGACCCCCATTCAGTTGACACTGGGCGGCGGCAGCGAACCGAGGCAGTCCCGTGACGGCGTGGTGTACTACGTCAAGTCGATTTCCCATGGGGGGCTCTGGACGGTTCCAGCGGACGGAGGCGAGGAGAAAGAGGTTTATGCCGGGATTCGGCGGGGCGACTGGACTGTGGGGCCGGGGGGAATCTACTTCCTCGGGCCCGCCGTTGAGGGTTCTGAGAGACCGATTCAACTACTCGATCCTGTGACGGGCAAGGTGTCGAGGTTGGGAATCGTCAAGGACGTCGCGCCCATGCAGGATACCCCGCGTTTGTCGGTATCTCAGGGTGGGAACTGGTTGATCTACACCCAGTTCGATCGCTTCTCGGCTGACTTGATGATGGCGGAGAACTTCCAGTAGACCGCGAGTGACCGATGAATTGCTGCGACCATGCGGGGCCGCGTTGCCACGGAACGTCTACAGACGACGTGATAATAGGTGAGCAAACCGGGTCAGGAACACAATACCCCTTTTTGCTCACGAGCCAAACCATAAGCCCGCGACTATTCAACGGCCACCCCCGCACCCGCCTCGCGCCTGACCGCCGGCGGCCTGCCCGGAGGCCGGAAGCTGAGATCGCGGCCGCACTGCCTCTCCACTTCTCCCACCCACTGGCTCGCCCCGAAAGGCAGTCCTCGTCGCGTCGCTTCCCGCAACCGGTCGCGCCAGCCTTCCTCCTCCAGCCCGACCGCCAGCACCTCCTTCCAGCGCTCAGGGCTGTACCAGCCAGCCCACGGCTGCATCTCAATCCGGCCGCTCTCGTCCCGCCCTCGAACGTGAACCGAAGCGCTCGACCAAACAAACTCCTCCGCGGCCTGAACCATATTTGCTCTCAACGGGTTGCGCTCCACGTAGGCCATCGCCCGGATCGTGTGCCCGTCGTCCATCGGAGTCGAAAAATACCTCTCCTGCCACAGGTGGCCTATGGCTCTCAGTTTCAGGTTAGCGTACCTCGCATAGTCGGCCTGCAACCGCCCGAAAACCCTCGCCAGGCCCCCCTCTCTGGAAGGAACCGCCGCGATGTGAACGTGATTCGGCATCAGGCAGTAGGCCAGCACTTTGGTGCTGTAAAGCGCGCAGTAGGAGAACAGGCGGTCCAGGTACGCCGCACGATCCTCGTCGGAAAAGAACACCTGTTGGCGGTTGTTGCCCCGCTGTGTGACATGGTGCGCCACACCCGGCAACACCAGCCGCGCCCGTCTCGGCATACACTGATCTTGTGGCCGGACACTTCGCTTCCTCTCACCAGAAAAGGGGTATTGTGTTCCTGTCCCCGTTCACCACCTTCTGATCCACATGCGTCAACCGGTTCCACGCGTCGTAACCGAAGTTCTGCACCACCCCAAGGGGCAGGATCTTCTGCTTCAGCACGTTCCCGTTGTTCGTTGTCACCGTCGAGGCCCCACACGCAGCAGCTTCGTTCCCATAGTACAACTCAAAGCCCGCCAGCACCGCCTGGCTTTGGCGGTTTGACACCTGTGATTCAGGGACCAAGCTGTCCCTGAAACTGCCAAGGCGCTCAGGTCAAGCCTCTCGTCCCGTGAGGAGCCCAGACGCCACGTCTCTCAGGTTCGCGAGGTCTTCCGCCCTGAAGGTAGACCGCTTCGCCGTGAGCGCGATGAGATCTGATGCTGTTTGATAGGCATCACGCAATCCTGGATGTCTCAGGGCGTGCGCTCTCCATTCTTCTCCGGCTTCGGAGGTTCCCGGATCGGTGAACCCGGTTTGTTCTTCTGCTGCTGCGATGGTGGCCGGCTCCAATGCGTACTCGATCCATCCTGGGTTGACCTCTTCCGCCGCGATGGTCGCGCGAAGTGCCGCGTCCATGCAGATGGCTACGTCTTGTGCAAAGGTGCTGCCAGGCGCATCGAAACGCTCGCCGTCCGGTATCGCTGCGGCAACTTCCTCAAGTAGTTGACTGGCTTTCTCCCGCTGTGGTGCTGCCCCTGCGGCGAACTTCAATGCCAACGATTCCGCAGCACGAAGCACATTTGGATCACCCCACCCGGTCTGTTGAACAAATTCTTCATATAGCGGGAAAAGAGCCCTACCGCAGACCGCATAGAAGGCGGCTGCTTGTCGGCGGGAAAGGCCGCCGACCTCGGCCTGGAGCCGATCAAGCGCCGCGTCCAAAGATATGCCTTCAAAACTCATAGTCGGCTACCTGTTCTCTACATCAACGCCCCGTTCCGCCAGCTGCCCTGCACAGTTGTGTTCAGACGGTCCGCATGGGGAACGCTTTGATGTCCCGACTCGCCGCAACCCAGGCACCTCCCGCATCAGGTTCTCTTCAGCGTGTGCACCCTTCTTGCAGGAGACGCATGTGGCCCCACGGGATTGGGCCGCCGCACGCTGGCCGCGATCAAAACCGTTACTTGACCCAGCGAAGAGCTGTCCTTGGGCGTTCTCTCCCACCGCGATGGTGCGGTTGTTTACGGCCGCCGGATGGGTACCAGCCTGCCTGATCTCTCCCGCTATCGCAGTCAACGATTTCTTCGCGAGGGTCCCTTCAACTTCGATGGTCCCGATAGTAGTCAGCGATGCGCCTCGAGACGCCCCTCCGATTAAGGCAGCCGTGCCGATGTCAAGGCCCACCTCAGTGAGAGTTGTGACCTTGTCGTCAAGGCTAGCATTGGCAAAATTCTGCAGGCCAGTTCCGATAGCGCTGAGCGTTGCGCCAGGATTCGCAACGGCGTTCCAAATCCCACTTGCTGCTGCAGGAATCGTCTTTTCTGGTTGGAGAACGAGGCTGACGAAAGCGAAGCCTGTTCGATCGACCCACTTTGCAGCTCCTTCGACCACCCCCTCGCCGTTTGGATCGACGTACCGTAGCGGGTTGTTGAGCGTATACGTATAGAGATTCCAGCTTTGTGTATTTTCGATGTGCTGGTCCGCGAACGGCTTGTCTGGCGACGTAAACCGCCCCTGAGCACTGGACAAGTACCGAGCGCCGAAGTAATCGAGGTTGGTTTCCCCATCCCGTTCTTTGCCGGTGAATCTCACTCTCTGAGGATTCCACCGCGCCGCCAAGCCCAACTCATACTTCATCGCTTCGGTTCGCCCACTCCACCCCGCCGGCGCCTCCTCTCCAAACGGCGCATAGTCGGTCCGTTTCTCCACCGTCCCATCGCTCGCCGCCACGATGCGCGTCGACCCCAGATGGTCCACGCCGAAGTAGCACGTGGTGCACGTCATGTTCGTCGTTGGCTGCACCGCCACTTCCCATTCCGTCAGCAACTGCCCGTCCGTCGCGTACCCATACACCGTCTCCCGCCCGCCCGATGACCGCCTCACCCGGCGCCCATCGCCGTCGTAGAAATACTTCGCGACCGTCGTGTTGCTCGAGTCCTTCACCTCCACCAGCCGGTTCTCTCCGTCATACACCAGCTTCTGCGCCGAGGCCGTATCGGCCCCGTAGAGAATCATGTTCCCCGCGCAATCATATTGCGAGTTCGCCGACCCGCACTCCACCGTCGCTCCGCTCATCACGGACCGGTTCCGGCCCGGATACCGCCCGCTCATCGCCGCCGCCGACCCGTCGGCCACCTGCGGCGTCACGTTGGTCACCGGCGCCGTGCTCGTCGTCGAGTTCACCGCCCGGTTGCCCCACCGGTCATAGACGTAGTCCTGCCTCCACTGCTCCACAGAGGCCACCTTCTCATCCACGTGATTCAAGCGGTTCCACGAGTCGTAACCGAAGCTCTGCACCACCCCAAGGGGCAGGATCTTCTGCTTCAGCACGTTCCCGTTGTTCGTTGTCACCGTCGAGGCCCCACACGCAGCAGCTTCGTTCCCATAGTACAACTCAAAGCCCGCCAACACCGCCTGGCTTTGCCGGTTCGTGACCTGGATCTGGCACGGCTGCAGCCGCGCGTTGAAGCTCCACGCCTCCGCCAGGCCCGAGTCGAATCGACGCAGGAGCTCGGCGGGCTGCACCACGAATACAGGCTGGAGATGGAGGCTCCGCAGCGCCGATCGAGTATTTGCGGACCACAGCGGCAGAAAACGTCTCGACACGATTGTCGAGACGGCATGCAAGAGTGCCTGCGCCACGAACGCATGGGTGCCGGCGGGGACGCCGGCCGCGGACGAGGGCGTCCGCCCTACTGGGCGGAGAAGGATTCGAGGAGGCGGGCGGCGGCGGCGGGTCCGACGATGCGGGCGAGGTCTTCGGCGGAGGCCTGCTTGACCTGGCTGAGGCTGCCGAAGTGTTTCAGAAGTTTTTCCATCGATTTGGGTCCGATGCCGGGGATTTCCAGGAGTTCGGAGGTCAGGGTGCGCGCGTTGCGGCGGGTGCGGTGGAAGGTGACGGCGAAACGGTGGGCCTCGTCGCGGATCATCTGGACAAGATGGAGGACAGGCGAAGTGTGGTCGAGGATGACCGGTTCGTCCTCAAAACCGTAGACATAGAGGATCTCTTCCCGTTTGGCGATCGAGGCCAGGGGTTGGTTCAGGATGCCGAGCGACTCCAGGGCCGCGGCGGCGGAATGAAGCTGGCCGAGGCCGCCGTCGATCAGGACCAGCGAGGGCATGGGGGCGGCTTCGGACTGGAGGCGGCTGTAACGGCGGGTGACGACCTCGTGCATCGAAGCGAAGTCGTCGTTGCCGGCCACGGTCTTGATGATGAACTTGCGGTAGTCGGATTTCTTCATGCGGCCGTTCTCCCAGACGACCATGCTGGCCACCTGGTCGGTGCCCTGGGTGTGGGAGATGTCGAAGCATTCGATGCGGGTGGGCGGGTCATCCATCTGCAGGGCGGCGGCGAGCGATTCGGCGACGGCCTTGGACGAGGGTTTCAGGACACGGAAGCGCTGCTCGAAGGAGTGGCGGGCGTTGGAGCCTACGAGGGCGAGCAGGGCGCGTTTCTGGCCCCGCTGGGGGGTGTGGATTTCGACGCGGCGGTTGCGCTTTTCTGAGAGGAGTTCGGCGAGCGAGTCCTGGTCTTCGAGTTCGACGGGGACGTGGATGGTGGAGGGGATGGGCTGGCCGGCGCCGTAGAGTTGCATGAGCAGGGTGGTGAAGAACTCGTCGGGCGAGAATTCGTCGAGGTCTTCCCAGAAGATTTCCCGGCGGTCGACGATCTTGCCGCTACGCAGATGGAAGAGGTTGACGGCGACCAGGGGGGGCTCGGCGTGGAAGGAGAAGATGTCGGTGTCGTCGCTGGAGGCCGAAGCCATTTTCTGTTTCTCTTCGACCTCTTCGACGGTGCGGAGGAGATCGCGGAGGGCGGCGGCGCGTTCGAACTCCATGAGTTCGGAGGATTCGGCCATGCGGCGGCGGAGGTCGGCGGCGAGATCGCGGTGGCGGCCTTCGAGGAAGAGGCGGAGGTCGTGGACGGCGGATTGATAGGCGGCGGGCGTGGTGAGTCCGGCGACGCAGGGTCCGAGGCAGCGGTTGATGTGGTATTCGAGGCAGGGGTGGGAGTGGGTACGGGAGAAGTCGACCTTGCAGGAGGGGATCTTGAACGACCGGTGGATGAGGCGGACGAGGCGGTGGGCGAGGTTGCCGGGGAAGTAGGGTCCGAAGTAGGAGGCGCCGTCCTTGCGGACGCGGCGGGTGACGTAGACGCGTGGCCAGGTTTCGTTGGTGATTTTGATGTAGGGGTAGGTTTTGTCGTCGCGGAGCAGGACGTTGTAGCGGGGCTTGTACTGCTTGATGAGGTTGTTTTCGAGGGCCAGGGCCTCTTTTTCGTTATCGACAAGGATGTAGTCGATGGTGGAGGCGGCGCAGATGAGGGAGGAGGTTTTGCGCTCGGCGAGGCGTTCGTCGGAGAAGTAGCTGCGGACGCGGTTGCGGAGGTTCTTGGCCTTGCCGACGTAGAGGACCGTGCCGGCGGCGTCCTTATAGAGATAGACGCCGGGGGAGAGGGGGAGTTGCGAGGCTCGTTGGCGGAGGTCCATGGGATTGACTGGGACTTATACTTGAATTGTGGCACGCCGGGTCAGCAGCATCGTTGTTTTCGCGGGCATGATGGCGGGGGTGTGGGCGTGGGCTCAGCAGCCGCCGGATCCGGGGCAGTTGAAGGAAGAAGACGCGGGCGTGACGGTGGATAAAGAGTATGCCTTCAATCCGCTGCAGGCGGAGAAGGAGTTGAAGACGGGAGATTTCTACGCCAAGAAGGGGGCGCATAAGGCGGCGGCTGGGCGGTATGAAGAGGCGTTGAAGTGGAATCCGGGGCTGGCGGAGGCGTGGCGGAAGCTGGCGGTGTCGAGGGAGAAGTTGAAGGACGAGAAGGCGGCGGTGGAGGCGTGGAAGAAGTATCTGGAGGCGGATCCGGAGGCGAAGGATGCGGGGAAGATCCGGAAGCGGATCAAGTCGAGTTGAGACCCACCGCCGCTTCCGCGGTGGGTTCAGGCGAAGACGTGGGCGGCGTCGATGATGCGGATGGATGAGGGGTGGAGGTGGAG
>JACZJQ010000073.1 GCA_014860455.1 Bryobacteraceae bacterium
ATCCACACCACGTGGTACTTGATGTCGAAAACCGCGTGCGCGCTACGTCGATACTCGGCCATCTCTCCATTCTGCAGCACTGTGGCTGAAAGCGGCCCGCCTGAAAGGCGGGGGGATTAGACCCGGCACTGAGATACTAAAGGAGCCGATTATTCTTTAGAATCAGCGACTTCACGGAGGATGGCGAGTGCGTCGGCGGCGTCGGCGGCGCGGACAGACAGTTGCATGCCGTCGGCGTGACTGGATGTGAGATGCCACCCCGACGCCAGGCGGAACTCGTTCGAGAGGGATGACTCGATGCCGGCGGATTCGAGCATCGACTGGGCGAACTGGGCCTGCATCCAAGTGGAATAGGTGGCGATGACGACCAGATCGGCTGGGTCCATGAGAGTGAGTTTAGCAGCCGGGGGGATTTGGGGCAGTACGTTCTGACATTGCAGTAGCGCGCGGATTCCCGGACAATATCAGTAAATGGAAACCGCATCACCCTTTCAGCCGCGCCCGGTCGCCCGAGTCGAAACCCGATACCGCCGAATTGTGACAGACCTGCCCGCGCCGGCGTCGATTCCCGTGCTCGAGAAACTCGAAAAGTTCGAACTGCGCGCGATGGGCGGACAGCCGCTGGTGGTGTGGGACCGGGCCGAAGGGTTTCAGGTGTATGACGCCAGCGGCAACTGCTGGCTCGATTTCTCCAGCGGCGTGCTGATCACCAACGCCGGGCACGGGCGGCAGGAGATCGCTGACGCCATCAAGGCGCAGGCCGATACGCACCTGCTGGCCTCCTACGCATTTCCGACAGCGATCCGGGCGGAGCTCTGCGAACGGTTCGCGTCGGTGATGCCGGAACCGCTGAAGAAAGTGTTTCTGTTGACGACCGGTTCTGAAGCCGTGGAGTATGCCATCAAAGTGGCACGGACGCACGGGCAGGTGGCCGGCGGGCGGCAGAAGAATGTGATCGTTTCGTTTGAAAAGGCGTTCCATGGGCGGACGCTGGGGTCGCAGCAGGCAGGCGGCATTCCGTCTTTGAAGGAGTGGATCGGGAACCTGGATCCGGGTTTCGTGCAACTGCCGTTCCCGGACGGTTACTGGGTGGAGGATCAGAGCTTCGAGCTGTTCGAAAAGACGCTAACCGAGGCGGGGGTGGCCGCGGCGCAGGTCTGCGGCGTGATCATGGAGACCTATCAGGGTGGCACCGCCGCGTTTGCGCCGCCGTCTTACATCCAGACGCTGCGCAAGTGGTGCGACGCGCATAAGGTGGTGCTGGTGTTTGACGAAGTGCAAGCCGGGTTCGGCCGTACGGGCAGGATGTGGGGGTTCGAGCACTACGGGGTGCTGCCGGATCTGACCACCTGGGGCAAAGGCATTTCGTCGTCGCTGCCGATTTCGGCCGTGGTCGGGCGGACTGACCTGATGGACATCCATGCGCCGGGGTCGGCGTCGTCGACACATTCGGGCAGTCCGGTCTGCTGCGCCGCGGCGCTGGCGAACCTGGACATCATCGTGAACGAGAAACTGCCGGAACACGCGGCGGCGATGGGCGAGGTGATGCTGGGCGAATTGAGGGCGATCCAGGCGCGGCACAGCGACGTGATCGGCGTGGTCCACGGCAAGGGCCTGGTGGCGGGTGTGGCTTGTGTCAAGCCGGGTACGCGGCAGCCGGATGGGGTGCTGGCGAAGGAGGTCGTCCGCCGGTCGATCGAGAAGGGTGTACTGATGTTCAATCCGGTGGGTCCGGAGGGTTGCACGATCAAGATCTGCCCGCCGCTGGTGATCACGGAAGAGGCGGTGAGGGAAGGCTGCGCGGTGATCGAGGAGTCGCTCGACGAGGCGCTGGCGGCGCGGGGGGAGAGGTAGTCATGAAAGTCACGATGATTGGCGGCGGGATGATCGCTCACGATCAGATCCTGCCGTCGCTATACCATTTGCAGCGCAGGGGTGTGATTGGGGCGATTGAGATTTGCGACCGGCGGGCAGAGGCGCTGGACGCGCTGGCGCAGGCGCCGAAACTGACTAAGGCGTTTCCGGGGCAGGGGTTCAAGGCGCGGACGGAAGCCTATGCGGAAGTGGTCGGCGGGATGGCGCCGGGCAATCTGGTGGTTGTCTGCGTGCCGGATCACCTGCACTACGAAGCGGTGATGACGGCGCTGGCAGCCGGCCAGAATGTGCTTTGCGTGAAGCCGCTGGTGCTCAACGCCGCGCAGGCCGAGGAGATCGAGCACGAGGCGCGGAAAAGGGCGCTGATGGTGGCTGTGGAGTACCACAAGCGGTTCGACGACCGCAGCCACATGGCCCGGCAACGGTACCGGGCGGGGCTGTTCGGCGAGTTCAAGCTGGGTACGGCGAGCCTGTTCGAGAAGTGGTATTACCGCTACTCGAACTTCCAGAACTGGTTCACCTGCGAGGCCACCGACGCGTTCACCTACATCGGCTGCCACTATGTGGACCTGGTGCACTTCATCACAGGTCTGGTGCCGACGGCGATCAGCGTTTACGGGTTGAAAGACAAGTTCCCCAACGGCAAGGAAGGTTACCTGTGGACCGACGCGCGGGTGCTGTGGTCCAACGGGGCGTGCCTGAACGTGCAGAACGCGCTGGGCTTCCCGGACGAGGCGCCGGGGTCGAACACACAAGGCCTGACGATGTATTGCGCGGCGACGGAACGCCAAACCGGCGCATGGTTGAACCACGACGACCGGTACCGCGGCGTCTCCTATAGCCTGATCGAGAAGCCGGCGGGTGACGGCGCGACGCAGTATTCCGAGCCGAGTCCGGATTACTTCCAGTATGTCGATCACGGCGGGCCGGGGCTGGTGCCGGTGGGGTATGGATATCGCTCGGTGGAGTATATCGTCGAGCGGGCGATTGAGCTGGAATCGGGCAAACGGAGCGTGGATGAGCGGCGGGCGGTGCTGGAAGAGTGGGACCGGCGCGGAATCATGGCAACGCCGGCCAACAGCCGGTTCAACGAACTGGTGGTGGAGGCGGCGAGATTGTCGATCCTGAACGGAGGCGCGATGGCGGGAATCGAGTACGCGCCGAAGGCTGGAGTGAAGCTGGTTTAGGACTGGCCGATCTCCAGCGTTGTCAGCGGGCTCGGGATTCGAGTATCTTCAATCCTATGCCTCAAGTGCCGGACTGGGACCATTACTTCCTCGAGATCTGCCGTGTGGTCGCGAAGCGGAGCAAGGATCCGGCCACGCAGATTGGCTGCGTGATCGTGGGGCCGGCGCACGAGATCCGCTCGACTGGCTACAACAGCCTGCCGCGCCATGTTCGCGACGATGTGCCGGAGCGGCTTGAACGGCCTACCAAGTATTTGTGGATCGAACACGCCGAACGCAACGCCATCTATAACGCCGCGCGCGCAGGCACCGGCCTGGAGGGCTGCACGCTGTATGCCGGACTCACGCCATGCATGGACTGTGCTCGGGCGATCGTGCAGGCGGGCATCGCCGAGGTGGTGCTCGACGAGGAGCGGGTGAAGAAGTACAGCTCAGAGCAGTACAACCCGCACTTCGCGCTGGTGCGCGAGTTGTTTCGCGAGGCGGGCGTGACGATGCGCCAGGTGATGATTTAGCCGGTCGATGGCTCAGTACATCATCGCCAGGGCGGCCAAACCGTTGATCAGCACCAGAAAGACAGTGGCCACACCCGAAAGCAGCAGAATCATGAGCGCGCCCAGAAGAGCCACGGGAAACACCGAAGGCTCGAAGGAGCATCTCTGGCGGATGGTGCTTTCGCGCAAATCGGCCGACCAGGGCTTCTCGCCGAGCGAGCGTAGGAACGGCAGAGCATAGAAGCGTGTGGCGCATTGGCCGCAGCGGTAGGGATTGATTCGAGCCGCGGCCAGCGCGTCGTCGAGCATCGAGCGGCGGTGTGCACGAGGGGTCTTCAGACTGCCGCACTCAGGACAGGCGCGGCGGGTGAGGACAGCCCAACGGCTTCCCACGGCGATTGAGTTCAGCATGGCGGTATGTCCTTTTAGTCCAGGCGGCGCCGGATCATCTCAGGGTAAGTACTGGAACTGTCCGAAAGATAGGTGCACCACTCGCCGGTGAGACTCCGGGTGCACGATATTGGAAGTATGGCGAGGATATTGGTTGTATTCACCGGTGGGACGATCTCGATGAAGGTGGATCCGGCGACCGGCGGGGCGGTGCCGGCGCTGAGCGGCGAGGAGATACTGGCCTACGACCCCGGGCTGCGGGCGATGGCCGAGTTGGATGTTGTCGATTTTGGGCGGTATCCGGGGCCGCACATGAATCCGGCCAGGATGTATGAGTTAAGCGAGTTGCTGCGGGAGCGGTTGGCCGACCCGGCGATTGACGGGGCGGTGGTGACGCACGGGACCGATACGCTGGAAGAAACGGCCTATCTGGTTGACCTGCGCCACGACTCCGCCAAGCCGGTGGCCTTTGTGGGGGCGATGCGGAACAGCTCGGAGTTGAGTTTCGACGGCCCGGCAAATCTGCGCGCCGGGGTGAGGACAGTGATCGACGCGGGGTCGCACGGGCGGGGCGTTTTTGTGGTGCTGAACCAGTTGGTTCATGCGGCGTCGGAGGCGACAAAGACAGACACGCAGCAGTTGGACACATTCCAGAGTCCGGTGTTCGGGCCGCTGGGGTATGTGGATGCGGACGGGGTGGTGTGGGCGCGGTCGCTGTCCCGGCGGCAGGTGATCGCAGGGGAGCGGTTCGAGCCGGCAGTGGAGATGCTGAGGATGTATGCGGGCTTCGGCAGCCGGATGTTCGACATGCTGGTGGAGGCAGGCGCGAAGGGGATTGTGGTGGAGGGTACGGGACGCGGCAATGTGCCGCCGGAAGCCTTGCCAGGGGTGAGAAGGGCGATCGAGGCCGGCGTGGCGGTGGCTGTCTCGACGCGCTGCCATCATGGGCGCGTTTTGGATACCTATGCTTACGAGGGCAGCGGGCGCGATTTGCGGAAATTGGGCGCGTGGTTCTGCGGGCGGTTGCCGGGTCACAAGGCACGGATCAAGCTGATGCTGGCGCTCGGTGCGGCCGGAGGAATGGACGCGGCACGGCGGCTGATGGAAGAGGGAGCCTGACACGGCCAAATTATTGGCATTGATACTGGGGAGCAGGAGCATTATCATGGCAAAACGCGCATGATGCAGGCGCGCGATGCAAAATGCAGAGCGGAAACGTTTGGGGAATCACAGATCCTGGGCGCAGGCGGACCAATAACGAAGACGCATGGGTGGCCGACGCCAGTCTGGGCTTCGCGGCCGTAGCCGACGGAATGGGCGGCGAGGCGTGCGGCGAAGTTGCGTCCGCGGTCGCGCTGCATACCATCTATTCCTATGTCTCGACGGCCGGGGCCGAAGCCAAGCCGTCGGTGCTGGTAGCGGGTGCCCACGAGGCCAACGCCCGTGTCAGGTCGGAGACGGCGTTCAGGCCCGAATGCGCCGGGATGGGCTCGACGCTGGTGGCGGCGCTTTGGCGGAATCCGACTCTGCATGTGGTGAATGTCGGCGACAGCCGGTGCTACCTCTACCGCCGGAAGGCGTTGATCCAGCTCAGCTACGACCAGAATCTGGGCAACGAGATGCGCGATGAGATGGGGTGGACAGACGAACATGTGGCCAACTTCCCGCAACGCAGCGTCCTGACCGCGGCCATCGGATCGGCCTCGGAAATCCCAGTCCGGGAAACCTCCATCGGCCTGTTGCCGGGAGACCTGATCCTGATGTGCTCGGACGGGCTGTACGGACCCCTCGGCGACGATGGCATCGCCGAGATCCTGCGCAGAGGATTGCCTCCGCCAGAGACCCTCCAGGTTCTGGTGGACGCGGCCAACGCCGCCGGCGGCCCCGACAACATCACTGTGGTCCTGTTTGGCGAGTTCTTCTCCCCCTGAGCGGCAATCACCTTGGCGAGGTTATCCCTAGGACTATTCCCAAGGGGATAGATGGAATAGCCAACGTTAAGGTTTTATTGGGGTTGTGAGAGTTTTCCACAGCACCGCCCACTAATACCCCCAGAGAGACACACCGTGGTCGGGATCGAGGCAGTACCGTTATGAGATTCGTCCGCCCGGCCGGAACCTGCCCGCACGCCGTTGACGTGGACAGGGGCCGCATGAGCCGCAACCGGGCCATGCGGGCCGGCCTCACACTACTTTTCATTGCCGTTCATAGCGCAAGCGTTGCACAGGCTGAAACGCGAGTCCTATGGCAGATGCGATTCGACGTTTCGCTGATACCCGAGGTTCATCCTCTAAGGAGCCACCAGATCCTGCGTCTGCCTGTGGTGCTGGAGGAACCGGCGGAAGCGCCCGCCTCAACCCTATGCCCTAAGGCAGAGCTAGCCCGGGAGCTACTGCAGACCGGCGAGCAGGGAGCGGGCAGGGCAGTTCACGGCCGGGTCACCTCGCGGCACCTGTTGCGGAAAGAGGAATTGAAACCGCCCCCCGTGCGCGTGACGAACGAGGTGTTCGGCTTGGTGAAGACGATGCCGCAGGCCTACGCGGGGATCATGTTCGGCGTCGGCTGGCTGCTCTTGCTGATCAGCGTGGGGCTGGGCTACCTGGGCAGGCGGATCGAGCCCTACTCGGCGGACGACCCGGCCACCTGGAATGCGGACGTCTCCAGGCCCCTGGCACCCCTGCTCATCGATGCCGACGAATTGCACACGGCGGGCGCATATCCGGACCGCCGGCTCTGATATATTTGGACCGCCCATGCGGGGGACGAGCGTCGCCGAAAGGTCCGTTCCGCCCCCGCGAGCGGTGCGAATCCCCTGTCTGGAGCCGATCATGGATAAACGCAGGTCATGTTCCCCATCTCTTGTTGCCCGCCTGATGCTGGCGTCCGTTTGGCTTACAGCCGCGGCGGCGCAGCCTGGCGACTACGACGTTCATATTTACCGTCCTTGGCGCGGCGTCTACATGCCGGCGATCGAGGCCGTGTCGAAGGGCGGGGAACTGACGGTGAAGATTCCGGAACTCAAGCCGGTGGCCAGCCGGGTTCAGAACTTGGGTAACGACGTGGCGTTCAAGATTGTCAAGCGGGGCGTGCCTCTGCCGAAGTAGGCTTCGCCGGGCGTCAGCCGCCCAATTCGCCGCACGGGCGGCAGCCGGTCAATTCCCCACACGGGCCGCAGCCGCCTATGGCCCTACAATGGAAGGATGCCGACGGCTGCCCCACCGCTTGCCACGCCCGAGCAACTGGCGAAATACGAGCCCGTGATCGGGTTGGAAGTGCATGTTCAGATGGGCACGAAGACGAAGATCTTCTGCTCCTGCCCGAACGAATTCGGCTCGGAACCGAATACGAATGTCTGCCCGGTCTGTCTCGGCATGCCCGGCGCGCTGCCGGTGCTGAACCGCCAAGCGGTGGAGTTCGCGATCGCGGCTTCTTTGGCGTTGAACTGCCAGGTGCGGCAGGCCTCGATCTTCGCGCGAAAGAATTACTTCTATCCGGACCTGCCGAAGGGTTACCAGATCTCGCAATACGACCGCCCGGTTTCCGAACACGGCTGGGTAGAGATCGTCGTCGACGGGCAGCACAAGCGCATCGGAGTCACGCGAGTCCACATGGAGGACGACGCCGGCAAGAACACGCACGACGGCTACCGCGACAGCGACCGTTACTCCTACGTGGACCTGAACCGCTGCGGGTCGCCGCTGATTGAAATCGTCAGCGAGCCGGACATGCGCAGCGCCGACGAGGCCTACGAGTATCTGACCGAACTGAAACTGGCAGTCCAATACGCCGGCGTGTCGAACTGCGATATGGAGAAGGGCAACCTGCGCTGCGACGCCAACGTGAGCGTGCGGCTCAAGGGCGCGGAGAAGTTCGGCACCAAGGCCGAGATCAAGAACCTGAACTCGTTCCGCCATCTGAAAATGGCCGTCGATCACGAAATCTCGCGGCAGGTGGCGCTGATCGAATCGGGCGGCCGGGTGATGCAGGAGACGCGGCTCTACAACCCGGATCTGGACGAGACGTTCGCCATGCGCAGCAAGGAAGAGGCGCACGATTACCGCTACTTCCCGGAGCCGGACCTGGTGCCGCTCACCATCAGCGCCGAGTGGCTGAGCCGGGTGAAGGCGGCCATGCCCGAGATGCCGTCCAACAGGCGGAAGCGTTTTGTCGATGAGTTCGGCCTGCGGGAATATGATGCCGCGGTGTTGACGCAGGAGCGCGCGCTCGCCGATTACTACGAAACGGCCGCCGCGGCGTCAGGCGATCCCAAGGCCGCAGCCAATTGGGTGATGGGCGACCTGCAGGCGCTGCTCAAGGCCGAGAACCGGACGCTGGAAGATTCTCCGGTCAGCGCCGCCAGGCTGGGTGAACTCGCCGGGATGGTGTCGAAGGGTGAACTGACCGGGAAGATGGCAAAGGACGTCCTGGCGAAGATGGCCTCAACCGGCGACGACGCGCGGACCATCGTCGAGCGCGAAGGATTGAAGGCGATCTCCGATACCGGCGCGCTTGAGGCGATCGCCGATCAGATCATCGCCGCCAACCTGAAACAGGTGGAGCAGTACCGCGGCGGCAAGACGACGGTCTTGCAGTTTTTCGTAGGCCAGGTGATGAAGGCCACGCGCGGACAGGCTGACCCGGCGGTGGCAAAAGAGATCGTCGAACGCAAACTCGCCGGCTAGAGCGTCTTCAGGTAGGCGAGCAGGTTGGTCATCTCGTCGGCAGTGAGGATCTCCTCAAACGGGGGCATGCCGTTGCCGCCCTTCTTGATCGCCTCGGTGACCGAAGCGTCGCTCACCTTCTTGCCGTTCTTCAGGGCCGCCTTCTTATAAAGGCCCTTCATGCTGGGACCCATTTTCTTCTCATCGGTGGCCGACGCATGGCAGACGCCGCACTGCTCATAGACCTCCTTGCCCTTGGCGGCATCGCCTTTCTTCTGGGCGGACGCGGGCATGGCCATGAGGGCGGCCAGGGCAACAATGGGGAGGAAGATCTTTTGCATCGGTAAGCTCCAATCGGGTCAGTGCTACCAGTTTACTATGCGGGGGCGTCGGGCACGGCTCTGAGCGGAAGCCGGGAATCCTGTTTCAGGGAGGCACAGGCCGAGGCGTTTGTTTTCAACGGCTAGCAGCCGGAGGTCCTCCAATGCGAACTTCGGACAATTGACACTGATTTTCCCATTGTGATAACCCTGAAACTTCAGTTCGGATTCAGCCATGCCAGACGAAGCCAACCCCGGCGGCGCACCGGAGCCGCAGAAGCCGGAAGAAACGTCTGCCCCGAAGGGGGCCGGCGAGCCTTCCGCGCCCCAGGCGGCCCCGCCGCCAGCGGGCGGACCCGAGAGTCCTTCAGCCGCCGCACCTCCTGTAGAGAAACCGGCGCAGGAGAGCGCCGCGCCCACTGTTCCGGCGGAGCCTAAACCCGCCGCGCCGGCAGCAGCGAAACCGGCGGCTCCCGCTGCCGCGGCAAAGCCCGCCGCTCCGCCCGCGCCAAAAGCGCCCCCGGTGATGCAGACCACGCCTTGGGAAGGCGAGTTGGTCGAAGACCTGAAAGAGGAGTTCGGCGACAAGATCAAGGACTACTCCACTTATGTGGGGCAGAGCTTCCTGGTGGCCGACGTCGCGGCCGTGATCCCGATCATCGACTACCTCAAGATCGAGCAGGGCTTCGATTATCTGGTGGACATCACCGCCGTCGACTACCCGGAAAAGCCCGAGCGCTTCGAACTCGTCTGGATCCTCTACAGCTTCGACCGCAACGAGCGCATCCGGATCAAAGCTCGCGTGAAGGACGGCCAGAAAGCCGCTACCTGTTTCGGCGTCCACCTGACGGCGGACTGGCTGGAGCGGGAAGTCTACGACATGTTCGGCATCGAGTTTGAAGGCCACCCGAACATGACGCGCATTCTGATGCCGGACGGCTGGTCGGGGTTCCCGCTGCGGAAGGACAAGTCGATCGTCGACATGGATAACCGCTGGGTGCGCGAGAACATCGGAATCGAAAGCGGGCAATAGACCATGTCTGAGACTTTCCTCGATTCAACTGAACTCGTCCTCAACATGGGGCCGCAGCATCCTTCAACGCACGGCGTGCTGCGGGTGATCGTCAAACTGGACGGCGAGAAGGTGACCGGCACCGAATGCGTGATCGGCTACCTGCACCGCGGTGTTGAGAAAATCGCCGAAAACCGCACCTACGCCATGTTCGCGCCCTATGTGGACCGTATGGACTACGTGGCGGCGATCTCCAACGGACTGGGCTACTGCCTGGCGATCGAGAAGTTGATCAGCGTCGAAGCGCCCGAGCGGGCGCAAGTGGTGCGCGTGATCCTGACCGAGTTGAACCGGATCGCCAGCCACCTGGTGTGGCTCGGCACGCACGCGCTCGATATCGGCGCGCTCACGCCCCTGTTCTACTGCATGAGGGAGCGGGAGGACATCCTCAACATCTTCGAAAAGTACTGCGGCGCGCGGTTGACCACGCATGCCTTCCGCATCGGCGGTTTGCAGTATGAAACATACGATGGCTTCGAGAAGGAGTGCCTCGAGTTCTGCGACAAGTTCATGCCGCGCGTGGACGAGTACGAGGAACTGCTCACCGAAAACCGGATCTGGAAAGAGCGACTTATCGACGTGGGCATCCTGAACGCCGAAGACTGCAAGGCCTATGGCGTCACCGGTCCGATGCTGCGCTCGGCGGGCGTGGAGTGGGACATCCGCAAGGCGCTGCCGTATTCGGGCTACGAGAAGTACGACTTCGAGATCCCGACGCGCACCAACGGCGATTGCTACGACCGGTATATCGTGCGCGTGCAGGAGATGCGGCAGAGTGCGCGCATCGTCCGCCAGGGCGTGGAGATGCTGGCCGCCGGCCCAATCATCGGCAAGGTGCCGAAGGTGCTCAAGCCCCCCATGGGCGAGGCCTATGTTTCGATCGAGGCGCCCAAGGGCGAGCTCGGTTATTACGTGGTGAGCGACGCGTCGACGCAGCCCTACAGGGTGCGTGTGCGGCCGCCGTCGTTTGTGAACCTGCAGTCGCTGGACAAGATGGCACGGGGCAGCCTGGTGGCCGACCTGGTGGCCGTGATCGGGACGATCGACATCGTCCTGGGGGAAGTGGACAGGTAGTGGAACCGGGCACGCAACCAACGGGAGGCCTATGAAACGATTCCTGCGCACAATACTTCTGGTGGACCTCTTTGAAGGGCTCTGGTTGACGCTCAGAACGCAGCATCCCCGCAACATCACTACCGAGCAGTACCCGGCAGTGATACCCAAGGTGGGCGAACGCTACCGCGGCCTGCCGCGCCTGAACACCAACCCCGAAACTGGCGAAACCCTCTGCATCTCCTGCGACCTGTGCGCGCTGGCCTGTCCCGAAACCCTGATCGTCGTGGGATGGGTACGCAACCCGGAGACCAAGCGTAAGGACCTGGTGAACTTCACCTACGACACGTCGCGATGCATGTTCTGCGGACTCTGTGAGGACGCCTGTCCGGTGGACGCGCTGGAATTGACGCAGGACTATCAGATGGCGAGCTTCACGCGTGAAGGCCAGATCTTCGACCGCGAAGTGTTGGAGGAAGGCACGAAGCCGACGAAATTCAAGTGGTAGGCCGGGCGCCCTAGGCCCGGGACTGGAACGCCGATGCTGGATACGATGTTCTTCTACATGTTCGCGCTGCTGGCAGTGGCCGGCGCGATTCTGACCATCACGATGCGCAGCGCCGTGCATTGCGCGATCTCGCTGATCGCCTCGCTGGCCGGCGTCGCCGGACTGTACCTGTTGCAGAAGGCGGAGTTCCTTTTCGCCGTGCAACTGGTGCTCTATATCGGCGGCATCATGGTGCTGTTCCTGTTCGTCATCATGCTGGTGAACTTGGATTCCGCCGCCAAGGAGCGCCAGTTCCACCGGCGATGGGCCGGCGGCGCCGTGGCCGCCGTGCTGGCCGGCGCATCCGCCCTGTGGCTGCTGTCCAAGGGTGCGCCATCGTTCGGCAGCCCGGTGGCGCAAGCCGCGCCGTCACCGGACGGCAACGTTGAGCAACTGGCCGATCTGCTGTTCCGCCAGTACCTGGTTCCCTTTGAACTCGCGTCGTTGCTGCTGCTGGTGGCCATCGTCGGCAGCGTCCTGATGGCCAAGAAGCGGACCAGCTAGAGAGAATCAACCATGCTGCACCCAATCACAATCAACCACTACCTGGTGCTGAGCGTCGTGCTGCTGGCGATCGGCGTCATCGGCATGCTGGTGCGCCGCAACGTCGTCGTCATGATGATGTCGGTCGAACTGATCCTCAACGCGGTCAACGTCAACCTGATCGCCTTCAGCAAGCACCTGCAGGATTTGAGCGGCCAGATCTTCGCCATCTTCGTCGTCGTGGTGGCGGTGGCCGAAGCGGCCATCGGGCTGGGCATCCTCATTGCGTTGTTTAGGAATAAGGAGACCGTCCAGGTGGACGAAATCGATCTCCTGAAGTGGTAGGAAGGCCGGGGAAGCGATGAATTTTCTCGAACTGATTTGGCTGATCCCGTTCGTGCCGCTCATCGGAGCCGGCATCATGCTGCTGTTCGGCCGCGGGATGCCGAAGCAACTGGTGAGCCTGATCTCGCCCGGCGCTGTGGGCATTTCCTTCGTACTCTCGCTGGGCGCGTTCGTGCAGTTGATGGGCCTCGAAGAGCGCCGCCACGAGGTGGTGCTGGGGCCGTGGATCGAATTCCTGAAGGCCGACTGGGGCTTCCTGCTCGACCCGCTGAGCGGCGTCATGATCATGGTGGTCACCGGCATCAGCTTCCTCATCCACATCTACTCGATCGGCTACATGGGCCATGAACACGGACCCCGCCACGGCGGCTTCTACCGGTTTTTCGGCTATCTCAACCTCTTCGTTTTCTTCATGCTCATGCTGGTGCTGGCGAACAACTATGTGCTGCTGTTCGTCGGCTGGGAGGGCGTGGGCCTTTGCAGCTACCTGTTGATCGGCTTCTACTTCCACAAAAAGAGCGCCGGTGACGCGGGCAAGAAGGCATTCATCGTCAACCGTATCGGCGACGCCGGCTTCATCCTGGGCATGTTCCTGCTGTTCAAACTCACCGGGTCTCTGAACTTCGGCGAAGTCAGCGCCGCGCTCACGTCGGGCAACTTCCCAGTCGAGGCCGCCGGCTGGGGCATCCTCTCCACCACGGCCCTGCTGCTGTTTGTCGGCGCCACCGGCAAGAGCGCGCAGATCCCGCTTTACGTCTGGCTGCCAGACGCCATGGAAGGCCCCACACCGGTCTCCGCACTCATCCATGCCGCCACCATGGTGACGGCGGGCGTTTACATGGTGGCGCGGTCCAACGCTCTGTTCGCCCTGACGCCCGATGCCAGCACGGTGGTTGCCGTCGTGGGCGCGGCGACGGCCATCTTCGCCGCCTCCATCGGACTGGTCCAGAACGACATCAAACGCGTGCTGGCGTACTCGACCGTTTCGCAGCTCGGCTACATGTTCCTGGCCGCCGGCGTCGGCGCCTACTGGGTCGCGATCTTCCACCTCTTCACTCACGCCTTCTTCAAGGCCTTGCTCTTCCTCGGTTCCGGTTCTGTCATCCACGCCATGAGCGGCGAACAGGACATGCGCCGCATGGGCGGATTGAAGGATAAAATCCCGATCACATTCCGCGTGATGTTTATCGGTTCGCTGGCCATCGCCGGCATCCCCGGCCTCGCCGGCTTCTTCTCGAAGGACGAGATCCTGTGGCAGACCTGGAGTTCGCCGCTCGGGTCGCATCTGCTCTACGTCGTCGGCCTGGCCACTGCGGCCATGACGGCGTTCTACATGTGGCGGCTGATGTTCATGACCTTCTACGGCGAAGGACGCATGGACGAAAAGACGAAGCATCACATTCACGAGTCGCCCGCCGTGATGACCGTGCCTCTGATGATCCTGGCCGCCGGCAGCGCAGTAGGCGGCTGGATCGGCGTGCCCAAGGTCTTCGGCGAGAACGGATTCTTCCAGGCCTTCGAACACTGGCTCGAACCGGTCTTCGAGCCGGCTGCCAAGGTGATGGCCACGCACGGCGAGCATCATCCGAGCCACGCCGTCGAACTCGGCCTGATGGCGTTGTCAGTCTGTATCGCCATCGGCGGCATACTGCTGGCGCGCCATATCTACCTCGCGTTGAAGGAAGACCAGCGGCCTACGGGCGGCGCACTCTACCCGGTGCTGCTGAACAAGTGGTATGTCGACGAACTCTACGACATCCTCTTCATCAACGGCCTGTCGAAGGGCGGCGGAACGGTGCTCGCGGCCTTCGACCGCTCGACCATCGACGGCGCCGTGAACGGCACGGCCTGGACCACGCGCATGGTGTCGAAGATCTCCATGTGGTACGACACCTGGATTGTCGACGGGCTGGTCAACCTCTCGGCCTTTTTCGTCCGCGCGGCCAGCTATCCGATGCGCTTCCTGCACACCGGTTGGGTGCAGAGCTACGCGCTCATCTTCGTGGCCGGCGTGCTGGCCATCTTCGGCTTCTACTGGTGGGGGCGCTAAGCGATGGGCGATAACCTCTTATCCCTGATCCTGTGCACGCCGCTGATCGGCGTTCTTGTCCTGCTGTTCATTCCCGGCACGATGAAGAACGCAATCCGCTGGTGGGCGAACATTTCCGCCGTGGCGGGCTTCCTGGTCTCGCTGCCGCTGATCATGAACTTCGACAAGTCTCTGGACGGCTATCAGTTCGTCGAGCGCATCAACTGGATCCCGGCCCTCGGCGTCCAATACCTGATCGGCGTCGACGGCATCAGCGTGCTGATGGTCATGCTGACCACGTTCATGGGCATGCTGGCCATCTTCTCGTCGTGGGATTCGATCAACGACAAGGTGAAGGAATACTACGCCATGTTCCTTCTCCAGCAGGTGGGCATGATCGGCGTCTTCATCTCGCTCGACTTCATGCTGTTCTACGTCTTCTGGGAACTCGTCCTGGTCCCGATGTACTTCATCATCGGCGTCTGGGGCGGTCCGCGGAAACTCTACGCGGCCATCAAATTTTTCCTCTACACGCTGGCCGGCGGTGTCCTGATGCTGCTCGGCATCATCACACTCTACCTGCAGCACATCGCCCAGACCGGCGTGGCGACGTTTGAGATCACGCAATTGATGAACACGCAAATGCCGATGTGGATGGAGCAACTGGTCTTCTGGTCGTTCTTCCTCGGCTTCGCCATCAAGGTGCCGATGTTCCCGTTCCACACCTGGCTGCCCGACGCCCACACCGAGGCGCCCACGGCCGGCTCGGTGATCTTGGCCGCGGTGCTGCTGAAGATGGGTACCTACGGCTTCATCCGTTTTTCTCTGCCGCTGCTGCCCAACGCCTCGGCCGACCGCACCATCGTCAACGTTCTGGTCGTGCTGTCGCTGATCGGCATCATCTACGGCGCGCTGGTCAGTCTGATGCAGCAGGATTGGAAGAAGCTGGTCGCTTACTCTTCGGTAAGCCACCTCGGCTTCTGCACCCTCGGCATCTTCGCCCTGAACGAGCAGGGCATCGCCGGTTCGGTGATCCAGCAGATCAACCACGGCATCTCCACCGGCATGCTCTTCCTCATCGTTGGCGTCATCTACGAGCGGCGTCACACGCGCGAGATCAAGGAATACGGCGGGCTGGCGCATGTCATGCCCAACTACGCCGTCGTCTTTGCCTTCGCCATGCTCAGTTCGGCCGGCTTGCCGCTGTTGAACGGATTCATCGGCGAGTTCACCATCCTTCAGGCCGCCTTCCAGGCCAACATGGCCTGGGGCGCGTTTGCCGTCACCGGGGTGATCTTCGGCGCCGCGTACCTGCTGTGGCTCTATCAGCGGACCATGCTCGGCGAAGTGACCAATGAAAAGAACAAGGGTTTGAAGGACCTGAACTGGAAGGAGTGGGTGGTGTTTGTGCCGCTGATGGCCTGGGCCATCGCCATCGGCGTCTACCCGAAGCCCTACTTCGACATTCTTGAAAAGCCCGTCGCCGCCATCGTCGAGCGCGTGAACGGGCCCAAGGCGCCGGTGAACGCCGCCGTCATCGAACTGAAGAAAACGGAGGCGCGATGAGCAGCTTCTACACTGCCACGGACCACTTCGTGCTGCTGCCGGCACTGCTGCTGGCGCTGTTCGCCTGCGCGACGCTGCTGTTCGATTTCTGGGTCTTCCCCGAATCACAGCGGCGAAAGCACCTGGTCTGGTTTGTCCTGATGGGCGAGGTCTTCGCCTCGGTCGCCTACTTCCGCCAGCACTTGTTCCTCAGCCAGCACGGCGGCGAACTCCAGGCCTTCGGCGGCTCGCTGGTGGTCGATCAGTTTGCGCTGTACTTCCACTGGATCTTCGTCGCTTCGACCGTGATCGCCGTGATCATGTCGTACAAGTATTTTGAAGTCCGCGACGAGCATCACGGCGAATACTACGGGCTGATCCTGCTGGCCCAGTGCGGCATGTACTTCCTGGCCAGCGGCAACGAACTCGTCGTCCTTTTCGTCGGTCTCGAAACCATGGCGCTCACCTTCTACGTCCTGGTCGGACTGCTCAAGCGCGACCAGCGCTCGAACGAAGCCGCGCTGAAGTACTTCCTGCTGGGCGCTCTCTCGAGCGGATTGCTGGTCTATGGCTTCTCGCTGCTTTACGGCATGTCGGGTTCGACGAAACTAAGCGAGATCGGCGCCGCCGTCGCCAACCGCGACTCAGGAGACACGGTGTTGTTCCTGGCCGTGGCCACCATCCTCTCCGGCCTGCTGTTCAAGATCGCCGCCGCGCCGTTCCATATGTGGGCACCCGATACTTACGAAGGCGCGCCCACCGTGGTCACCGCCTATCTGGCCGTCGCCTCCAAGGCCGCCTCTCTGGCGCTCCTGCTGCGTATCCTGCTGGGACCGCTGGCCTCGTCTCGCGACGTCTGGATGCCGATCCTGGCCGGAGCGGCTCTGCTCAGCATGACCATCGGCAACATCGCCGCCGTCACCCAGACCAACACCAAGCGCCTGCTGGCATACAGTTCCATCAACCACGCCGGCTACATCCTGCTCGGCGTCGTGGCCGGCAACCAGACCGGTATCCAGGGCGTTCTGATCTACACGATGGTCTACGTTGTCATGACCCTGGGCGCGTTCCTGGTGCTCACCGTCCTGTGCCGCGATACCACCACCGGCGAAGACATCAACGACCTCCACGGCCTGATGCGCCGCAGTCCGGCCCACGCCATCTGGATGCTCATCTTCCTGCTTTCGCTGGCCGGCATCCCTCCCACCGCCGGCTTCATCGGCAAGTACTTCATCTTCCTGTCGCTGATCGAAACCGGCCACTACTGGCTGGCCGCCGCCGCCGCGGTCTATGTGGCTGTCGCCATCTACTACTACTTCCGAATCGTCAAGTCCATGTTCGTTGATAAGGAAGAGACCGAGATGCCCGCGCTGTCGCTCAGCCTGGGTACCCGCGTGGCGCTCGCGGCAACCGGCGCCATGACGCTTGGCATCGGCATCTATCCGGAACCGTTTGTGAAATTCGCCCAGCAGACGCTGCGCTAAGAGGCTAGGAATGGAAACCGTTATCTCGCACCCGCTGTTCGTTCCCCTGCTGCTGGCCCTCTGCATCATCGCCTTCGCGCCGCTGGCGGTCGCCGGCACGGTGCTGCTTGAGCGCAAGGTGCTCGCCGACATCCAGGTCCGGCTCGGGCCGATGCGGGTGGGCCCGCACGGCGTTCTGCAAACCATCGCCGACGCCATCAAGATGTTGCTCAAGGAAGACATCATCCCTGATGACTCGAACAAGGGCATGTTCAAGTTCGCGCCCGTGATCAGCTTTTTCACCGCCGCCATTTGCCTCACCGTCGTCCCGTTCAGCGAACGCCTCCGCGTTGCCGACACCAACGTCGGCCTGCTCGTCGTCTCCGCCATGTCGGCGGTCGGCATCCTCGGCATCATCCTCGGCGGATGGTCGTCGAACAGCCACTACTCGCTGCTCGGCTCGCTGCGTTCAGCGGCCCAGTTGGTCAGCTACGAAGTCGCGCTCGGCCTGGCGCTGATCAGCGGCGTCATGGCCGCCGGTTCGCTGTCAATGGTGGAAATCGTCCGTCAGCAGCAGGCCCGCGGCATCTGGTTTGTCTTCGACAACTACGGGCTGATGATCCTGCCCTTCGTCATCTACTTCATCTCGTCGGTGGCCGAAACCAATCGCGCCCCGTTCGACCTGCCCGAAGCTGAAAGTGAACTCGTCGCCGGCTACCACACCGAATACAGCGGCTTCCGCTGGGGCATCTACATGCTCGCCGAGTACCTCAACATGTTCGTCGTCGGCAGCGTCGCCATCACGCTCTTCCTCGGCGGCTGGCTGCGGCCGTTCCCCAATGTGGCCTGGCTTGAGATCCCGATGAACTACGGTGTGCCGGTTCTGTTCTTCGGCTTGTCCGGACTGTGGTGCCTGCCGGCTTCGCGCAAACTGCCTAGCGCCATCCACAAAGCCGGTCTGGTTTTCATCGGGCTGTGCCTGATTCTGGTCGCCGCCGTCTTCGCCATCCCCGTGGCCAACGCTGCGTTGTCGGCGCCGTTCTGGTTCTTCTTCAAGCTGGCCACGTTCCTCTATGTGCTGATCTGGATGCGCGGAACGTTCCCGCGCTACCGCTACGATCAGCTCATGGACATCGGCTGGAAGCGCATGATCCCGCTCGGCCTCGCCGCCATTCTGCTGAACGCGCTGGTGGGCATCCTAAGGACCTAGAATTGAACCCGGCCGCCCCCATGCGGCGGCCGGTTCATCCGTTCACTCTGTCCACTGCCTCAGCGGCCGATGCCGGCCTTGATGTGGCCGATGTGCTTTTCTCCGTGGCCTGAGTAAATCCGCAGCAAATCTTCCAGCGTCATCGGCCCGCGCTCCTGATGGACCGCCGTCCGGCTCCATGCCTCTTCCGGCTGCGATCGCAGAAACGCCGCCCACCGCGCATGCACGCCTTCGATGATCGACAGCGACGGCTCCAGCGGTCCTGCCGACGCATCGGCGTGGCTCGCCCAGACATCCTGGTCGTAGGCCTGCAGTGCCGGACCGTCTTCCGACACCACTTTCTTTGCGCGAATAAACGCCATCATGTGCGAATCGGCCAGATGGTGGACCACCTGCCGCGAATTCCATCCCCCCTCGCGATACGGCCGCGCCAACTGCTCATCGCTGGCTCCTGCGATGGCCTCCCGCAACAGCCGCGGCAGCGCCTCGATCTTGCCGATACAAACCTGTCGTTCCTGCTCTGTCATGCGTGTTCTCCTCGATCGGACTGGATGATCCCAGTGTGCGACAATTCGGTCGTGTCTGACGACAAGATCAGTGCCCTCTCCAAGATCGATGTCTTTCAAGGGCTGAGCCACGACGAACTCGAAAGCCTCGCCGCCTGCACCATCCCCCGCAGCTACGGCCCCGGCGAAGATCTGTTCTACGAAGGCGAGCCTTGCGGCGGGCTCCACATCCTGATCAAGGGCGCCGTGAAAGTCGTCAAGACCACCCCCAACGGCCGCCAGCTTGTCCTCACCGTCCAGCAGGCGCCCGCAACCGTAGCCGAAGTCCCGGTCTTCGACGGCGGACCCAATCCCGCCACCGTCACCGCCATGGCGCGCGTCGAATCCCTTGTCCTGCTTCGCAAAGACCTCTACGCCTTCTGCCGCCGCAATCCGAACCTGGCGTTGCGCTTCCTTGAAGTCTTCGGCGCGCGCCTCCGCACGCTGGTCACGCTGGTCGAGCGCATCACCTTCGGCAACGTCCGCCAGCGGCTCGCCGGCATGTTGGTGGAGTTCTCAGACACCAGCGGCAGCCGCCGATTCCAACTGCCCGAAACCCACGAACAGATCGCCACCCGTCTCGGCACCGTGCGCGAAGTCGTCTCGCGCAATCTCGGCCGCTTCCAGAACGAGGGGTTGATCCGCGTTGCCCGCAAGGACGTCGAGATCATCAACCGCCACGGACTCGCCGCCGAAGCCGAAACCGAGATGTGACCCCGATCACTGAACCCCCTCCGAATCGCCCGTACGCTTGAATCATGAACGCCGTGATGCCAGACCAGGCCGACACACGGTCCAACGCCCGGCGAGGCACGAAGAAGAACACTGATTACGCCCGCCGCACCGGAATCGACCGCTCTCAACTACTGCGCCGCTCGTTCCAGTTCGCCTTCCTGGCTTTGAACCTTTGGCTCGGCTACGAGTTCCTGCGATTCGTTCATCACTACGAAATCCCCGGCGCGCCGGCCAATCCGCGGCCCGCGGGCATCGAAGGCTGGTTGCCGATCGCCGGCCTGATGAACGTCAAATACTGGACCACCACCGGCTTGGCGCCCGTCGCCCACCCCGCGGCGGCCGTGCTGATCACCTCGTTCTTCGCCATGTCTTTGCTCTTGCGCAAGGCCTTCTGCAGTTGGCTCTGCCCGGTCGGCACGATTTCCGAATGGCTTTGGAAACTCGGACGCGAGACGTTCAAGCGCAACTTCACCCTGCCCCGCTGGCTCGACATCGGCCTGCGCAGCCTCAAGTACATTCTGCTGGGCCTTTTCGCCTGGGTCGTCATCACCATGTCTGCACGCGCCGTGGCCGAGTTCCTCGAATCGCCTTACGGCATTGTGGCCGACGTGAAGATGCTCAACTTCTTCCGCTACATGACCACCACCACGGCCATCGTACTGGCCGTGCTCGTCGTCGCGTCCATCTTCATCAAGAACTTCTGGTGCCGCTATCTCTGCCCCTACGGCGCATTGATGGGTCTCGGCGCACTGCTCAGCCCGCTGCGTATCAAGCGCGATCCGGCCAAGTGTATCGACTGCGCCAAGTGCGCCAAGGCCTGCCCGTCGATGCTGCCCGTCGACGTGCTGGTCCAGATCAAATCGGCCGAGTGCCTGGGCTGCATGGAATGCGTCGCCGTCTGTCCGGCCGAAGGCGCGCTGGATATGAAGGTGGTCGCTACTCGCTTTCGCGTCCAGCCCTGGATGATTGCCGCCGGCTGCGCCGTGGTCTTCTTCGGCTTCGTCGGCATCGCCAAACTCACCGGTCATTGGGACACTGTGGTCGCCGATGCGCTCTACCGCGAACTCATCCCGCGCGCCCACGAGTACGCCCACCCGTAGGCGTCCTCAGAGATCAAACAGCATCGGACTCTTCTTCCGCTTCAACCCCAGCAGCGGCTCGTTCAGAAACTCCACCACCGGTGTCATCAGCTTGAATCGTGAAGCCACTTCTTTCGCGCCCGCCGCCGACGTCGCCGTCTCCGGATCCAGTTCCACCCAGAAGTACCACTGCTTGTGCTTGATCCACTCGATCGCCGCATGATCGGCCGGGTAGCCCTTCGGCGGCCGCGTCAGCTTATCGCCCTGAATCTTTCCAACCGCCTTCTCCACAGCCTTCGCCGAAACCAGTTTCTCCCACCGCGCATGGTTGTCCATCATGTGCAGGCGCACCGCCCGCAGGTAATCCGGGTTCGGCATATACAGGCCGCCGGCGATGCCGAGGTACTTCGGCGACACCTCGAAATAGAACCCGCCTGACTCGTTCTTGCCCAGTTCCGGCCGGAAGAACAACGCACCCTGCGCCGTCTTATACGGCGTCTTGTTGTTCGAAAAACGCGTGTCGCGATAGATGCGGAAAATGGCCCGCTTCGGCTCGGTCATGTACTCCGGCGCGAACGAGGCCATCTGCGCGCCCACCGCGGCGCAGAACTCTTCGAGCGGCGTGCGCAACTTCTCGACATAGACCTGCTTGTGGGCGTCGAACCACTCGCGGTTGTTGTTCTTCTCCAGGTCCGCCAGGAACGCGAGCCCCTCCTTCGGAATGCCCTTGAAGCTGGATTTCATGGAAGCCGCTCTCCTATGATTGAGTGAAATGTCTTCGATCGACGAAGCTCCGGTGCGCCTTGCGGAGATACCAGACCTTCAGCTTACCCGGAACTCGCCGCTCTCGCGCCATACCCGCTTCGAAATCGGCGGCCCGGCGAGCATCTACGCCGAGACGCGCACCGAATCCGCCTTCGTCGATGCGCTTAGGATTCTGAGGCGCTCCTCCGTCCGCCTCTTCGTCGCAGGCTCGGGGACGAACCTCGTTGTCGCCGACGCGGGCTTCCCCGGCGTCGTGCTCGCCTTCTCGGGCGACGCTATCTCGGCCGATGGCAACCGCGTCACAGTCCAGGCCGGCGCGTCACTCCAATCGCTCGTCGACTTCGCCATCGCCCACGGTCTCAAAGGTCTCGACAGCATGACCGGCATCCCCGGCCAGGTAGGCGCGGCCATCTACGGCAACGCCGGCGCCTATGGCAGTTCCATTTCCGACTTCATCCGCGAAGTCCGCTTCTTCGACGGCGGCTCTATCCGCACCTTCGACAATGCCGCCTGCGAGTTCCGCTATCGCTCCAGCATCTTCAAACGCCACAAGGACTGGGTGATCCTCTCCGCCCTCCTCGAATTCCAACCCGGCGACCCCATCGCCCTCGCCGGACGCGCCGCGCAAATCCTCGCCGTCCGCAACGCCAAATACCCGCCCGAGATGCGCTGCGCCGGTTCCATCTTCAAGAACCTGATCCTCGCCGAACTGCCCGCGCGAGTCCAGGCCATGGTCCCGCCCGATGTCGTCAAGGGAGGAAAGGTGCCCTCGGCGTGGTTCCTCGACGTCACCGGCGTCAAGGGCATGAAGTCCGGTGGCATCCATGTCGCTGACTATCACGCCAACCTCATCTACAACGCCGGCGGCGGCACGGCCCGCGAACTCCGCCAGGTCATCAATGAATTGAAACGCCGCGTCCGCGACCGCTTCGGTATCGACCTCGAAGAGGAGATCCAATACGTCGGCTTCGATGAACGGCTGCCGGCGCTGGACATCCTCGCAGCCACGGTCAGGATCCTCGATGAACTCATCGCGGGTCTGTCGCGCGAGGATCTCGACTGGCAGCCCGCCCCCGGGCGATGGAGCGTTGCAGAGGTCCTCATGCATCTCGCCCACTGCGAAGAGGTCTGCTTCGTCCGCCGCACCCGCGACATGCTCGATCAAGACGATCCGCCACTTGCCGCTTACACTGTGGAGGAGTTCACTGCCGCCGATTGGGGCTTCAACGGCGACGGCCTCGCCGCCCTCACTCGCCTCCACGACCTCCGCCGCGGCATCCTCGACATGCTTGAAACCCAGCCCGCCTCTTCCGGCTCGCGTGCCGGCATCCACCCCGATCTCGGCCGCATCACCCTGGCCGAACTCCTCAACGAATGGGCCTTTCACGATCTTGGCCACATCCGCCAGATCGCCGAAATTGTCCGCGTCCGCCGGTTCTACCCCGATATGGGGCCGTTCCGGCCTCTATACACAGTGAACCCTTAGCGAAGTCTCCACCATGCGCACCCTTGTCCTTCTGCTCACCCTCCTGCCTCTCGCCGCCCAGCCGCCACAGAAGCAGGGCAACCCGCTCGAATCCCTGCCGCCGAACCTCGAGATCCTCACCCACTTCGGCGAACGCGCCGACTTCTCACCCGATAACCAACGCGTCGCCTTCATGAACAAGAGCTTTGGCGACGCCTTTGCCATCGACCTCAAGACGCGCGTCATCCGCTGCCTCACCTGCAATATTCCTGGCGCGGCGTTCCTTCGTGTGATGCACTTCTCCAACGGCGGCTACCTCCTCATCGGACCCGAGAAGTTCACCGACATCCGCACCAGCCGCAGCCGCGACAACGAGCTCTGGTATCTCAGCCAGGCGCCCGGATCCAGGCCCGTCCGCCTCAATCAGAAGATGAGCGAGGGCGCGGCCATCGCCAAGACAGGCATGAAGATCGCCTTCTCCCAGACCCGCGGCCAGAACCCTGACCTCAAGCCAGGCACGTCGCAGTTGATCGTCGCTGAACTCGACCTCAGCGGCCCCCAGCCCGCATTGAAAGACAAGCGTGTCGTCTGGGAGAGCCCGTCCAACGCCTGCACCATCGAGGCCCAGGACTTCTACGACAATGGCCGCCGCCTCACCTACAGCTGTTACGAACCCCAGGGCAAAGCCTCGGTCTGGACCATCGACCTCACGTCCGGCGAGCGCCGCAACGAGACCCTGCCGATCGGCGACTACAACGAAGTCGAGGGCATCTTCCCCGGCGGCCAATACACCTGCGTCGAAAGCGACCGCCAGGCGATCCTCCAGGGCCGCGAAGGCAAGTTCCGCCAGATCGACATCTGGAAGCTCCGGCTCGACGGCACGGGCCGCAGTTTCGAGCGCCTCACCTTCTTCAACGACCACGTTGGCTGGAAGGCGTCAAACCCTGTCGTCAGCTCCGACGGCCGCATGATGGCCTTCCAGGTGGCCCGCAGCGCCGACGAGGCCGGCGTGGGCTACGGCATCATGCTCTACCATTTCAAATAAGGCCGCCATTCTGATGTCCATGCAACTGCCCGTCCGATTCAACAAGTACGAACTCACCGAATTCCTCGGCGGAGGCATGTCGCGCGTCTTCAAGGCGCAGGACACGGTGCTCAACCGCACCGTCGCCGTGAAAATTCTCACGCCCGAAGGCACCGCCGACGCCGACACCCGCGCCCGCTTCCTGGCCGAGGCCAAAATGTCGGCCGCCCTGGTGCACGATCACATCATTCGCATCTTCGACTATGGCGAGGAACAGGGCTACCCGTTCATCGTCATGGAGTTCCTCACTGGCAGCGACCTCAAAACCGCCATCCGCGAAAACAGCCTCGGCGACACGGCGAATAAGATCCGCGTCGCCATCGAATCGTCCGAAGCCCTCCAGCACGTCCACGAACAGAAACTCGTCCACCGCGACATCAAGCCTGACAACATCCACATCGATACCCACGGCCGCGTCCGCCTCATGGATTTCGGCATCGCCAAGAGCGAAGACATGTCGCTCACGAAAACCGGTTTCCAGGTCGGCACGCCCTTCTACATGTCGCCCGAGCAGGTGAACGGTGAGAAGGCTACCGAGCGCAGCGACATCTATTCCTTCGGCCTGGTCATCTTCGAAATGTTCACCGGCGTCCGTGCCATCGAGGGCACAACCATCGCCCAGATCTTCTCGGCCATCCTCCATCAGCAGGTCGACTTCAACCGCATGAGGACCACCGACGCCCCGCCCGCCCTGGTCGCTCTCGCCGAACGCATGAGCGCCAAGGACCCGGCGAAACGCCCGGCGTCGTTCCTCGAAGTCATCGCCGAACTGAAACGTATCGACGCATCCATGCGCCCCGCTGCCGCAACCCCAATCCCTGCCTCCAGCGGCTTCTCGGGCAGGAAGTTGATGATCGGCCTGATCAGCCTGATCGTCGTTCTGACGGTCGTCACCATCTACATGGTCAGCCAGAACCGCGCCGGCCTCGAAGGCCGCAAGGCCGATGGCACCAAACTCGACGAGACCATCACCACTGAAACCGGCACAATGAAACTCGTCACCGGAGGCCCCTTCAAGTGGGGCGCCGACGGCCTCTCGGCGGTCCTTCCGGCGTTTTATGTGGACCAGACGGAAGTCACCAACGCCAACTACCGCAAGTTCTGTGACGCCAAGGGCCGCACGCTGCCCGATGGCCTCGCCGCCGGCGATCCCCGCTTCCCGGTCGTCAATGTCGCCGCCATCGACGCCAAGGACTTCTGCGCCTGGGCCGGCAAGAAACTCCCGTCGCCCCCCGAATGGGAAAAAGCCGCCCGCGGCAGCGACCAGCGGCTCTACCCCTGGGGCACGCAGGCCGATCCGTCCAAGGCCAACGTCTCAGACAACCCCGAGTTCGGCGGCAAAACCCTCGCCGCCGCCGACGCTATGCTCGAAGGCGCGTCGCCCTACGGTGCCCTGAACATGACAGGCAATGCCCTTGAATGGGTTGACGAGGCCCGCGCACCCTCCGCCGGCGCCGTCGAGGCCTTTTCCAAGCTGCTGAACCCCCCGGCCAGCGCCACCGAGCCCTGGTACCTCATCAAGGGCGGCAGCTTCGATCGCCCGCTCGCCGACGGCGTTCTTTACGAATGGATCACCGTCCCGGCACGCTTCACCGCCCCCAACATCGGCTTCCGCTGCATCCAGATCCCGAATCAGTAGCCGCGGGTTCCGATTCACGGAACAAGCCGTCATGAATTGCCGTATACTTCGGTAACACGGAGAGCAAATGGCACTCGGAGATCAACTCAAAGGCTTCCTCAAGAAGCAATTCATCGACGTCATCCACTACACGGAGGCCGAAGACGGCGTCCTGGCGACTCGATATCCAATGCAGGACATGGAGATTCAGAACGGTGCGAAACTCACCGTCCGCGAATCCCAAATGGCGCTGTTCGTCAATGAAGGCCGCGCCGCAGATGCGTTCGCGCCCGGCCTTTACACGCTCAACACCCAGACCTTGCCGCTGTTGACCAACCTCATGAACTGGGACAAAATGTTCGAGTCCCCGTTCAAGAGCGACGTTTACTTCTTCTCCACCCGCCAGCAGGTGGGCCAGCGCTGGGGCACCGCCCAGCCGGTCACCATCCGCGACAAGGACTTCGGCGCCGTCCGTATCCGCGGTTATGGCGTCTATTCCTGGCATCTCGTCGATCCGCGCGCTTTCCACGTCAAGGTGAGCGGCACCCGCGAAAAATACACAGTCGCCGAATTTGAACCCCAGATTCGCCAGACCATCATCAGCCACATCTCAGACGCCTTCGCCCAGTCCGGCGTGCCGTTCCTCGATATGGCCGCCAACTACCTCGAAGTCGGTAATTTGATCAAGCAGACGCTTGATCCGGTATGCGCCGAGTGGGGTATCGCCCTCGACACACTGGTGGTGGAAAACCTCTCGCTCCCCGAGGAACTCCAGAAGCGCCTGGACGAGCGCATCGGCATGAACATGATCGGCAACATGCAGCAGTACACCCAGTTCCAGGCCGCCCAGGCGTTGCCCATCGCGGCCGCCAACGAGGGTGGCGGCGGAATGGCCGGTCTCGGCGTCGGTCTCGGCGCAGGTGTCGGTCTCGGACAGGTGATGGCCCAGGCCATGACCGGCGGCCAGGCGCCGCCCCCCGCGCCCCAACCCGGAGCACCCGTGCCGCCTCCGCAATCGCCCATCGCCCCGGCAGCAGCCGCGGGCGTTGCTGGCGGAGTCGCCGGAGCCGCCGCGGCAACTGACACCAAGTTCTGCATGGAGTGTGGACAGAAAATCGCCCGCGCGGCGAAATTTTGTCCCGATTGCGGCAAGCCACAGGCCGGCTGAGGGGCTTACAATAAGTCAGATCAGGCCATGATTCGAGGTTCCGAGTGGGTGGTGGACGCCGCCGGCTGTGATGCCGCGCCGCTTGCCTCCACCCCTCACATCACCAGTCTTCTCGACGACATCGTGCATGCGCTCGACCTGCACCCCGTCGCCCCACCGGTCATCCATCAGTTCCCTACGCCCGGCGGCATCACTGGCATGGTGGCGCTCGCCGAGTCCCATCTCACCGTCCACACATTCCCCGAATACGGCACGCTCTGCCTCAACCTGTTCTGCTGCAGCCCGCGTCCCGAATGGGACTTCACCCTGCAACTCAAACACCGCTTTGGCGCCTCCGATGTCGAGATCCGCGTACTGGAGCGGGCCACTTCATGAGTGTTCAAGCCAACTGCCCCGCCTGCGGAGCGCCCATCACTTTCATGTGGTCCTCCGCTGTCCAGACCGCCTGCCCTTACTGCAAGGCCATCCTGGTCCGCCATGACGTTAACATCGAGAACGTTGGTGAAGTCGCCGACCTGCCCCGCGATGCCTCGCCCATCCAGATCCTCACCGAGGGCATCTTCGACAACCGCCGCTTCATGGTCATCGGCCGCCTCGTTTACCAATGGGAACAGGGCGGCTGGAACGAATGGCATATCGCCTTCGACGATGGCCGCTCCGGCTGGCTCTCCGATGCCCAGGCCGAGTACGCCGTCTCATTCCATGTCGCGCCGCAAGCTCCGCTGCCGTCAATCGAGCAGGCCCGCCGCGGACTCGCCATCCAGTGGGGCGGGTTGAACTACATCATCACCCACCGCACCGAAGCCGCCTATGTCGGTTTCGAAGGCGAACTCCCATTCCGCACCACTGACCGCGAACGCATGGTCTTCGCCGACCTCCGCACCCCGGACGCCCGCTTCGGCACCATCGACTATTCAGAAACCCCGCCCCTGCTCTACATGGGCCGCCAGGTCGATTTCGATGAACTCAAGTTGCGCAACCTGCGCATGTTCGAGGGTTGGTAGCCATGGCGTCGCCTGCTCCGGTCGTCAAATCCCGGTCGCTGAACTGCCCCAACTGCGGCGGCGTCGTCGAACTGCGCGGCTTTGAACACTCGCGCTCGGCCGTCTGCGTCCAGTGCTGCACCATCATCGATCCCTCGACGCCCGAACTCAAAATCATCCAACGCTTCAGCGAAAAGCTCCGCGTCCGCCCGCTCATCCCCCTTGGCACTCGCGGCAACTGGCACGGCGCGCCGTATGAGGCCATCGGCTTCCAGGTCCGCTGCATCAACGTCGAAGGGACCGAATACTGCTGGCACGAGTACCTGCTGTTCAACCCTTACAAGGGCTTCCGCTACCTCTCGCAGTACGACGGCCACTGGAACGACATCACCACAATCCGCGGCCTGCCCACCTTCACCCAGGTGAGCGGACGCAAGGCCGTCGAATTCGGCGGTCGCACATTCCGCCACTTCCAACACGCCGACGCGCAAACCAAGTTCGTCATGGGCGAGTTCCCCTGGGCGGTCCGCGTCGGCGAAAAGAACGTCGTCGACGATTACGTCGACCCGCCCCTCTCGCTCTCCGCTGAAATGGCCGACGGTGAGATCAACTGGTCTCAGGGCTCCTACGTCACCGGCGCCGAAATCTGGCAGGCCTTCAAGCTCAAGGGGACCCCGCCCACCGCCCACGGCGTCTACTCCAACCAGCCTTCGCCCTTCAAAGGCAAGCCCGGACAAGCCTGGCGCATGGCGCTTCTCCTGCTCTGCGGCTGGGCGGCGCTGCTCTTCTTCTTTGTCATCAGTGCCGGCAACGACCTCGCTTTCTCCGCCAACCACCACTTCAGCCCTGTCCAGGGCGAACAGAGCTTCGTCACCCCCGTCTTCGAACTCGACGGCGGCAACAAAAACGTCGAAGTCGAACTCCGCACCGATCTCGACAACAACTGGGCCTACTTCAATCTCGCCCTCATCAACGAATCCACCGGCCAGGGCTACGACTTCGGCCGCGAGGTCAGCTACTACCACGGCGTCGATTCCGACGGCTCATGGTCTGAAGGCTCACGCAGCGACTCCGCCACCATCCCTCGCGTCCCCGGCGGCCGCTACTACCTCCGCATCGAACCCGAAATGGAAGCCACCGCCTCCACCTTCGGCCAGACACCCCGCGGCTTCAATTACACAGTCAACGTCAAGCGCGATGTCCCGTCCACCTGGCTGTTCTGGCTCATCCTGCCGTTCCTCATCATCCCGCCCATCATCACTTCCATCCGCGCCGCCGCCTTCGAGGGCAGCCGCTGGGCGGAATCCGACTACGCACCGTCAGGAGGCGACGACGACGACGAATGAAACTCTTTGCCTATCCCGTTTACGGCCTTCTCCTGCTCGGCGGTCTCGCCGCCGGCCAGTGGTACGGTCTCTCCGCCACCTCCTACACCGAGGTGAAAAACGTTCCCAAATCCGTTCGTGAGAACCCCGGCGTCTACCGCTCGCATTACGGTTTCCTGCCGCGTTGGTTCGGAGGAAAGTAAATCGCCATGAACATCGCATTCCAGTTGTCCGCCTTTATCAACGCGGTCGTCTACGCCGTCCTCGGCGTCGTCATCCTCGTCGTCTCCTTCACCATCTGGGACAAAATCTCCCCCTATGAACTGTGGAAGGAGATCGTCGAAAAGCACAATATGGCCCTCGCCATCTTCGCCGGCCTGATGGCCCTCGGCATCGCCATCATCGTCGCCTCGGCCGTCCACTAGGCTCTACCGCGGGGTTCCGCCGCGCCACGCTCCTCCTGCGTGGCGGACCCCGCATTCCGCCATGGCGTTCGTCCTCTTCCTCTCCGTCTTCCTGATCGCCGCCAGCGGCCTGATCTACGAACTCATTGCAGGCGCCCTGGCCAGCTATCTCCTCGGCGACTCCGTCCTCCAGTTCTCCACCATCATCGGCGCCTACCTGTTCGCCATGGGCATCGGCAGCTATCTGTCGCGCTTCATCGAACGCGCCCTCGTTGCCCGCTTCATCTCCATCGAACTGATGGTCGGCCTGCTCGGCGGCTTCTCCTCCACCATCCTCTTCCTCGCCTTCACCTGGACCACCAGCTTCCGCCTTCTGCTCTACGGCATGGTTCTCGCCATCGGCATCCTCGTCGGCCTCGAAATTCCACTGCTCATGCGCATCCTCAAGGAGCGCTTCCAGTTCAAGGAACTCGTCGCCAACGTCCTCACCTTCGATTACCTCGGCGCCCTCGGCGCATCGCTGCTTTTCCCCCTCCTGCTCGTCCCCCACCTCGGCCTCGTCCGCAGCGCCATGCTCTTCGGTCTCATCAACGCCCTGGTAGCCCTCTGGTCTACATTCCTCTTCCGCGACCAGCTCCCCCGCGCCATGGCCCAGCGCATCGGCAGTTTCGTCGTCATCGCCCTGCTCATCGCCGGCATGTTCTTCGGCCAGGCGATCACCGACACCGCCGACGCCGCCCTCTACTCCGACGACGTCGTCCTCACCCGCACCACCCCCTACCAGCGCATCGCCCTCACCCGCTGGAAAGACGACTACCGCCTCTATCTCAACGGCCACCTCCAGTTCTCCTCGCGCGACGAATACCGCTACCACGAATCGCTCGTCCATCCCGCCATGGCCTCCCGCCCCGGCGCCCGACGCGCTCTCGTCCTCGGCGGCGGCGACGGCCTCGCCGTCCGTGAGCTCCTCAAATACCCCGGCCTTGAATCAATCACCCTCGTCGATCTCGACCCCGAGATGACCCGCCTCTTCAAGACCCACACCCTGCTTCGCGATCTGAACAAAGACGCCCTCAACTCGCCCAAGATCCGCATCGTCAACGCCGACGCCTTCCCCTGGCTCCAGTCCTCCCGCGACCTCTACGACGTCGCCATCATCGACTTCCCCGACCCCAACAACTACTCCCTCGGCAAGCTCTATTCCTCGGCCTTCTACCGCCTGCTGTCCCGCTCGCTCACCGAGGGCGGCCTGGCCGTCGTCCAGTCCACCTCGCCCATGTTCGCCCGCCAAAGTTACTGGTGCATCGTCGCGACCCTCAAAGCCGCCGGCCTGAAGACCTACCCCTACCACGCCTACGTCCCGTCCTTCGGCGAATGGGGATTCGTCCTCGCCTCCCGCCAAGACTGGTCTCCCGGCGGCCAGCTTCCTGAAGGCCTGCGCTTCATCACCACCGCTCAGATGCACGCCCTGTTCGAGTTCCCGCCCGACCTCGCGCCCGTCCCCGCCGAGGTCAACCGCCTCAACGATCAGGTGCTGGTCCGCTACTACGACCGCGAGTGGAGGGAGATCGTCCGTTGAAATTGACCCGCCGCCAGGTGGCTCCGGCTCTCATCGGCCTCACCCTCAAGGCCGATCAGCCACTCAAAGGCGGTTTCGCCCTTGAATCCCAGGACCGCGGCCACCAGATCCGCGACCGCGCCGCCACCCCCGCAACAAAACGAACCATCCGCATCCCCGCCGTGATCATCGGCGGCGGCATCTCCGGACTCTCGGCCGCCTGGTGGTTCCGCCGCTCCCGGTTCACCGACTTCGTCCTCCTCGAAATGGAATCCGAAACCGGCGGCAACGCCCGGGCCGGTGAGAACGAAATCACCCGGTTTCCCTGGGCCGCCCACTACCTCCCCCTGCCCGCCAAGGACTCCCTTTACGTCCGCACCCTATGCGAGGAGTTCGGCCTGCTCAAAGACGGCGTCTGGGACGAGCGCTGGCTCTGCCACTCCCCCCAGGAACGTCTCTTTCTCCACGGCCGCTGGCAGGAGGGCATCGAACCCCACATTGGCCTCACCAAAGAGGACGCCGTCCAGTTCGACCGCTTCTTCTCTCACGTCGCCGAACTCCGCCAATCCGGCGCCTTCACCCTGCCCATGGATCCCGGCCTGCGCCGTTCCAAACCAGCCCACCTCGCCCTCGACCGCCTCACCCTCTCCGACTGGATGCGCAAAGAGGGCCTCTACGCGCCCTACCTCCGCTGGCTCGTCGACTACTCCACCCGCGACGACTACGCCACCAGCGCCGACGCCGTCAGCGCCTGGGCCGGTCTCCACTATTTCGCCGCCCGCGACTCCGAAGAACACGGTCCCCTCACCTGGCCCGAAGGCAACGCCTGGCTCGCCCGCCGCCTTACGCAATCGGTCTCCTCTCATATCCGCACCGGTGCCATGGTCTCGCGCGTCGAACGCTCTGGCTCGCGCTGGCGCGTCCACGCCGGCGACACCCTCTACGAAACCGATTACGTCATCTGGGCCGCACCCACCTGGCTCGCCCGCTGGACCGTCTCCCCGCAGCCTCGGGCCCTGCCGATGGAATCCGCCCCCTGGCTCGTCGCAAACCTCACCATGAGCCGCTGGCCCGCCGAAAAGGGCCTTCCGCCGGCCTGGGACAACGTCATCTACGGTTCGCCGGCGCTCGGCTACGTCGTCGCCACCCACCAGTCGCTCAAAACCCATATCCCGCGCACCGTCTGGACTTACTACTGGGCCATGAGCCAGGGCAACGCTCTCGACCAGCGCCGAATCCTGCTCGGCGGCGACTGGCGCTACTGGTGCGAACGCATCTTCGCCGACCTCCAGCGCGCCCACCCCGACATCCGCTCCTGCGTCGAACGCATCGACATCTTCCGCATCGGCCACGCCATGCCCCGCCCCGCGCCTGGC
>JACZJQ010000074.1 GCA_014860455.1 Bryobacteraceae bacterium
CGCTTCGTGAACGCCAAGGGCATGGCCGAAAACGAAGGCGACATGCAGGTGGCCGTGAAGCCCTACCAGATCCCGTTCAGCATCCTGCTGCCGAAGAAGGAACAGGCGTCCAACCTGTTCGTCCCCGTCTGCTTCTCCGCATCTCACGTCGCCTATTCGTCGTTGAGGATGGAGCCGCAATACATGATCCTCGGCCACGCCGCCGGTGTCGCGGCCGCGATGGCCATCAAAGGTGGCATGGCCGTCCAGGACGTCAGCGTGCCCGAACTTCAGAAGCTCCTGAAATCCGAGGCCGCAGTCTTTGAATACGTCCGCACCCAGCAGCAGGACGCCTTCGACATGATCCATCGCAAGATGCAGCCCAAGGGTGTCGGCCGCTTCAACTGGGAATACTGAGCAGCGCGCCTCTCAGACTCGTGGACGGATCGCCGCGTAGACGGCCCGCGCGAAATGCGCGAGGTCGATCTGCACGGTATCCCCCGGCAGCGGCGCGGCACGGTATCCGGCCTGCCCCAGCCAGCGCGACAACTCCGCCGCGCCCAACGCATCCGCCTCGGCTCCGCCGGGCGGCGCCCACTGCTTGCCTTCGAACTTCAGAATCCGCGCCAGGCGTTCGGCTCCATCCCCGCGCGTCAACAGTTTCGCCTTGTCCGCTCGATACCCTTTGTTCAATCCCCGCGCGCCCAGATACTGCAACGCCGCGAAGTCCGTGTCGTTGAACGGCAGGTCCTCGTAGAACGTCACCACTCCGCTGCGCTCAACCAGCAGCGCCTGCAACTGGGCCACCGGCGCTTTCCTTACTTCCGTCTTCCTCGCGATCGCCAGATGAGCCGCGATTCCGCACGCCTCGCCCAGTACCATGAACACCGGCTCCATGCGCACGGCGTTGTACGCCACATGGCTGCACGAGCATGCCACGGGAACAAGCAGCCCATCGATCTTCTTCGGGACCACCACGCCATACGGAACCTGGAACGGCTCGTGATCGACGTAGAAATAACCTTCCCTCACGCCCGGATGCGCCGGATCGTATTTGTGGTGGCCGTGCGGGTCGAACGCCCATTCGATCACCGCGATCGAGTCGTTCCGCACCTGCGTCCTGCCAAGCGCCGGATCCACCTCGGCGTCTTTTTGTGTCAACAGGGCATCGCCCACGATCCTGCGCCCCTGCCTCACATACACCTGCCGCGGCATGTGCCCGTTTGTCGGCCACTCGTCGCGGTGCCAGCCATACTGCTTCGCATCCTCGCGCAGGGCCGCCGGCACCTCTTCGTCGTTCTGCAGAAGCCAGATCATCCCCACGTTGTGCGTCAGATACCGTTCGTAGATCTCGCGGCGCCGCGCGGGTGTAGCCGTCGGCCAGGCCCAGTTATCCTCGGCCAGATCCAGGGATTCACTCGGCACTCCGGTCTGGGGATTCACGTGGTCGCTGTTCAGCTCAAACCGCCCGTTCGGCATGGGATAGACCTGAATCACCTGCCGGAACGTCTTCACCTTCCCCGACCGGATATCCTCGAGCACGAAGTGATAGTCGGCGCGGTTGTACTCCGCCGGCTTCTGGATCGTCACCCGCTTCGCCGGATCGTTGGTCACGTGGAAGCGGAAGCAGAACGCCTGCGTGGCGTTGTCGGCTTCACCGGTTGACCCGGGCAGCGGCGTCGACTCGCGGAACTTCATGTATATCCGCCCGGCATGGGGCTCGCCGTACTCCGCCCTGCTCTCCCGTCCCGTGCGGAACGGCGCGCCCGCCATCGCCGCCAGGTCGCCCTCATAGGTGGCGTCGATGAACACCTGCGCCTGAACCTCAACCGCGCTACCCGGCCTTGTCCTGTGTTCCAGCACGATGGACGTGAGCCGGGTCCCCTGCACCACCGCGCGCTTCAACTCATGGTTCAGCAGCAGTTGGATCCGCCCACCTTCGCCCGCGACCATCTCGTGGAAGATCTTCTCGGCCGCGCTGGCCTCATACCAGTAGCCGTCCCTGCACAGCTTCACGTTCGGCTGCGCGGGATTGCCCTTGTCCTGCTCCTGGTAGTGACGCACCACCCTGCGCGTGTACTCATAGAACAGCCCGCCCACCGCCTGCCGTTTGCCGATGTCCGCATTCGTCAAGCCGTTCGACACGATCCCGCCGATGTGATCTTCGTATTCACAGAGCAAAACCCGCCGCCCCTGCCGTGCCGCCGCCACCGCCGCCGCGATCCCTCCCGGCGTCGCCCCATACACGACGACGTCCGCCCTCTGTGCGTCCGCGGCCCAACTCATCGACGGCGCCGCCGCGGCGGCAGACCCCTTCAGCAGACTCCTTCGCGTGAAAACACTGCCCATGCTCGCCTCCTGCAATCATCGGGTTCTCGATCTCCCCACGCCGATTGCTGTCTGAATCATATCCGACCCGCGGCGCCCGCAACGCGGCTCGGGCTACGGCTGCCAGGGGTGCGCGAAAGTCGAATGCGACGACGGTGACCGACACGAGTAAGCCCGTTCCTGCGATGAGGGTCCGGGAGCTTCACCTGGATCCGGCGCCGAAGCGTGCATGCTCGGGGCGCACACCTTCAGCCGGTTTGTGGAGACGCCGTCCGGGAGGTTTAGAATCAAGGGTCGGAGGACGATCTGATCAAGCTCATCACTGCGAAACAGTTGGCCGCCGCCGGTCTGTTTCTCCTCGTCTTTCTGGTCTACCTGGTAAGCCCGAACGCCACGCCTTTCGATTCGCGGTGGACCGTGCACACGGCGCTCAGCCTGATCCACGAGCACAACGCCGACCTGAACGAGTACACCGCTCTGCTGGAGCGGGACCGCTGGTACGCGATCGAGTGCGTCCAGCCTGATGGCAGCCGGATCTACCCGCTCCAGAACCGGGAGCAATGCGCCGGGGGGAAACTGTATCACTTTTACCCCATTGCCGTGCCGCTGCTGGCCGCCCCGGTAGTCGGGCCGGCGGAGTGGTTGCTGTCGAAAACCCGGCCCCTCGTTCAGTGGGTCGCTCCCGGGCCGAGGCGCGCTTTCCTTTCGGGAGACCTTGCGAGCAGTTCGATGATGACGGAGTTGATCCTCGCCTCGGCGCTGGTCGCCGCGGCGGCGGTGGTGGTCTTCCTATTCGCCATGGAGTTATCCTGCTGGCCGGCGGCCCTGACGGTTGCGCTGGTGTTTGCGTTTGCCACCCCCGCATGGTCCACCGGAAGCCGGGCGCTCTGGATGCACGGCTTCTCGATGCTGCTGCTGCCGGCGGGGCTTTGGGCGATGTGGCGTGGGCGTTGGGCGCTGGCCGGCATGGTCTTCGTACTTGCGTTCTTCGCCCGGCCGACCAACGTAGTCGGCCTCGGGTTTGCCGGAATCTATGCGTTGACGGCAGGGCGGCGATGCTTCGGCCGGTTTGTCCTGGGCGGACTGCCCGTGGCGTTGGCCTTCATCGCGATCAACCTAGGGACATACGGCTCCGTGGCCGCGCCCTTCTTCTTCACCGCGAGATCGAATACCCCATCCCTGGGACTGCACCCCCACATGGGTGAGGCGTTGTGGGGAAACCTCATCAGCCCGTCGCGCGGATTGCTGGTCTATACGCCGATCGTTCTGTTCTCGTTCCATGGACTCTGGCTTTGGATCCGCGACTCGTCGCGCCGCGCGCTGGGTCTCTACATGGCCGCGGTCTTGCTCGGCCATTACCTTCTCATGTCCTTCTATGAAGACTGGTTCGGCGGCCACTGCTACGGCCCACGCTACATGTCCGACCTGTCGCCGCTGTTTGCCCTGGCATTGCTTCCGTTGGGGCGGGCCGCGCGCTACGCGGCAATCCCCGCGCTGGCCATCAGCCTCTTCATGCACGCACAAGGGGCGTTCTGCTGGCCTTGCCTGGAGTGGAACACCAGCCCCATCGAATTGAGGCACGACCAAAGCAGGATCTGGGACTGGCGGGATCCGCCATTCCTCCGCAACTTCAGGAAATGATCAACGGCGCCGGAGCAACTCGCGCTCGGCGGTGTGCATTTCTGCGGCTGGGATGTCTCGCACAAGTTTCTCGGCGTTGAACTTCTCCAGTCCGGACCGGTCCCCGGCGTCAGGTACGTAGTACCGGGTGGAAGAGTCTCTCGCCAGGCGCGGGTAGGCGTCTCTCAGCATGGGGGCCACGTGGGATGGAACGCTCTTGCCGCGCATCAGCCAGTACCAGTTGGAGTATTCGAGAGAGGCGTAGGTCAGGGTGGCGGATTCGCGGACCGTCGTCAGCGTCGCCAGGAGGGCCACGGCGAGCGCCAGGCGCGGAAAGACGATGTGGCGCGCGGCGAGGAGCATCACCACCAGGCTGGGCAACAGTCCGGACCGCATGGAGTAATTGTTGTAACCAATCGACTCAAGGCCCCACGTCGTGGCGAAGAACAGCATCGCCCCTGCAAACCAGCGGCGCTCGGATGGGCTGAGCCGCCGCCATTGCAAGGCGACCAGCAACGGGAGTCCGGCGAAATCGATGACGAAAACCGCCAGCAGATACAGAGGAAGCGGCTGCGGCGCCGGACTCCAGCTGAAAGCGCCCGAATCGACGCGGCCCGTATAGATCCACAGCGGCGCCAAGGCGGCGGCGGCGACAGGCACAACCATGCCAGTGCGAAAGAGCCGCAAGGAGAGCGCCCACAGTTCCCTCCAGGCCAGCACGGGCAGAATGATCACAGCGAACGCGCTGGATGCCGCAGCGCTCACCAGCAACCAGCCGGCCAGCAGCGGCTTCCGCCATTTCGACTGGAAGCGGGCCTCGCGCCAGTACACCCCGGCCATGAGTACACACCAGAAGGAGGCCATGTGGTGGACCGTCCAGTAGTTGGCCGTGAACAACGATGAGAACTCGCGGTAGTGGCCCGTCCATTGACGGTGCCAGTGCTCGGTATGTTCGAAGGGGATCCAGTGGCCGGCGAGAATATCCAGGCCGCCGAAAAGGGTCATCAGGAAGACGAAGACGGTGGCGCCTCTGGAGTGGCGCACAAGGCGGGGCGCAATCTCCAGCAGGCTACCGAGGAAGAGGACGTGATAGAGGAGGTTGCCGAGGAAGATCGAGTCCTTGAGGGTGATGACGGGGGCGGCGAGTTTGAACCAGGCCATCGGGAACAGCGCGGTGTAGTAATGCGACAGGAGGAAATTCTGATTGCTGGGGTGGGGCAAAGGGTATTGGCCGCCGAGGGTCATCGAGACGAGTTCGGCGAGCCGCCCGTAATCGTCCGCCTGCGCCAGGACTCCGGCGCCGGGCAGCCACTCAGCCAGATAGGGGAGTCGCGGCGCCGTGAGCAGGAGCAGGGCCGCCGCCGCACAGAGAACCGCGGTCCGTGACGGCGGCAATGCCGCCCGCCGGACCCGCGCCCGGCCGAGAAAAATCCATGCGGCGATCCAACTGACAGGGAGAACGGGAACTAGCGCCCACACAGGCAACCTGAGGGCATTCAGCGCCACAAGGCTCATCAGGTTGGCGGCTAGAAGGGAGGTGAGTACCCGGGCGATGGGCAAGCCTCAGTATACTAACATGGCGGTTTTTCAAATGCAGCTTTCCGAGGGTTGGATCATCGGCGCGGGGATGACGGGTTTGGCGGCCAGCTACGCGTCGGGAGTGACGGCCTTGGAATCGGAAATGCGCCCCGGCGGTATCTGCCGGTCCTACCTGGTTCCGTCGCCCGCCGGCGATTACAGATTCGAAGTCGGGGGCGGCCACTGGGTGTTTGGCGGCGACCCGGTCATGAACCGGTTCCTGAACAGGTTCGACGAGTGGAAGCCGTATCGCCGGCGCTCATCGGTGTACTTCCCCGAAAGCGGCCTGACGGTACCCTATCCCGTTCAGAATCACCTGTCAGCGTTTGGACCTGAGATCGCCGCGAAATGCGTCGCCGAGATGCGGCGGGAACGGAAATCGGCTCCCCGCACGATGGCGGAAGCGCTCGAATGGCAGTTCGGCCCGACTCTGTCCGAACTCTTCTTCGCCCCGTTTCACGACCTCTACACAGCGGGACTGTGGACCCGCATCGCGCCGCAGGATTTCTTCAAGTCGCCGCTCGATCTGGAGCAGATAGAGCGGGGCGCGAGGGGAGAGCCCGCGCCTCAAGCCGGCTACAACCAGACATTCCTCTATCCCGCGGAAGGGCTGGACACTTTTGCCGATTCGCTGGCGGGCAATGCCGCAGTGGAGACGGGCGCCCGCGTGGCCCGGATCGATACGGCGCGCCGGCGCCTGGAGATGGCCGATGGCCGAGTATTGGGATATGAATGGCTGCTCTCCACCGCGCCGCTGGACGAAATGCTGCGGCTGGCCGGGGTTGTGGTGGATGAGGAGCCCGGCCCGGCGACAGCGGTGCTGGTGGTGAATCTGGGCGGAGTACGCGGGCCGAAGTGCCCGGATGACCACTGGCTGTATGTCCCGCGCAGCCGCAGCGGGTTCCACCGCGTGGGTTTCTACTCGAACGTGAGCAGTAAGTTCCTGCCAGCCGGGACGCAGGGCAGGGTGAGCGTCTATGTCGAGCGGGGCTTTCGGCGAGGGGTTCGGCCGGGCGAGGAGGAAATCGGGGAGTACCTCCGGCAGGTGGGCGACGAACTGGTGGAATGGGGCTTTCTGGAGTCAGTCGAGGCCAGCGCGTCGAACTGGGTGGAGACGGCCTACACCTGGACAATGCCTGGATCGCGGTGGCGATCAACGGCACTGGCCCGGCTGAGTGATCTGGGCATTCACATGACGGGCCGCTACGGCAAATGGCAGTTTCAGGGCATTGCGGATTCCCTCAGAGACGGTCTGCTGGCCGGCGCGCTGCTGCGGGCGCGTGGGACGGCGAGATGAGTTGGGCCTGCGTGACAGTGATGCCCGTCTACAATGAGGCCGAGTGCGTCGAAAGCGTCTGCCTGGATTGGATCAGACAGATGGCGGACGCCGGCGGAGCACTGCTGGTGGTGGATGACGGTTCTTCCGACGAGTCGCCGCGGATCCTCGACCGGCTGGCCGCCAATGAACCGCGCCTGATCGTCGTCCATCAGATCAACGGGGGCCACGGGGCCGCGGTGCTCAACGGTTATAGACAGGCGTTGGCTCTCGAGCCGGATTGGGTATTCCAGGTGGATTCCGACGGGGAGATGCCGGCGGGGCTGTTCCAGGCAATCTGGGCGCGGAGATTCGATGCTGAGTTCGTGTTGGGACGCCGTACCGGCAGGCGGGCCCACCTGCTGCGCTTGTCGTTGAGCACGGCTCATCGCTGGCTGCTCGGCATCGTGTTCCGGGTATCCGTGCGCGACCCCAATATCCCGTTTCGCCTGATGAAGACGGCCCGGTTGAGGCGACTGCTAGAGTTCGTGCCGCCGGGCGTGTTCGCGCCCAATGTCTTCCTTTCATTGCTGGCGGCGAAAGCGGGGGTGCTGGCGGACGGACCCGAGGTGCCGGTGGCTCCACGCGCGGGCGGGTCGCCGTCGATTCGCGGTTGGAGGACGCTGAGGCTGGGCGCCCGGTGCGCCGGCGAACTGGCGCGGTTCCGGATGAGGGGATGGCTGCGTTTCAGGGAGGTGATGCCGTGAAGCATTGGGTGTGGTTGATCCCCACTCTGCTCGGTGGGGCGCTGCGGTTCTGGGGCATCACGTTCGGCCGTCCATTGACATCGAACCTCTACATCCGGCCCGACGAGAGCCTGGTGATTGTCTCGGGCGTGTTGGGGGAACCCAGCACCTACGCCTATCCGGCGTTCTTTCTCCAACTGGCCTCTCTGCTGTTTCGGTTCGTGGGCGGCGATCCGGCTACAGGCTTCGGACTTGACCCGACGCCCTATTACCTTGTCGTGCGCTACGCCGCCGCCCTGTTCGGAACCGGGACCGTGCTACTGGTCTTCCTGATTGCCCGGCGGGTTCTCAGCGGGCAATGGCCAATGCTGGCGGCGCTGATCTATGCCGTGTCGCCCCTGGCGGTGCGGGATTCGCACTATGCGGTAACCGATATCCCCTCCGTGTTCTTCCAGACTGCGGTGGTCTGGTTCGCGCTGCGGTATCTGGATGCCGAACCGGGCAGGGCGGTACGCGAGTTCTGGTGGGCCGTGGTGGCGCTGGGGTGTTCGATGAACACCAAGTACGCCGGTGTTCTGCTGGTCACAGTCCTGATCTCAGCCGTCTGGATGAGAGCGAGATCCAATCGCGAGGCGATTCCTTGGGGCCGGTTGGCGGGCGCCTTCGGGGCAATGGTTGTGGCTTTCGCCGCGGTGAATCCTTATCTGCTGATGAATTTGGATCGCGCCTTGGCCGAGATCTGGTCGATCGTCCGCGTGCTCTACCTGTGGCAGCCGAGCGATCCTCCGTGGACTCTGGCGTACGCTCTGTGGCAGGTGGTGAAGCCGCTCGGCCAAGGCAGCGGAGGATGGATGGGAGCGGCATTGGCGATGGCGGCAATGGCGTATGGGGCCTGGAAAAAGGACCGTCAGCTGATGCTGATTGCGCAGCCCGTCCTGTCCACTGCGCTCATTCTGCTGCCCTTTCAGCACACCGTGCCCTACCGCTACCTGCTGCCGGCGCTGCCCTGTATCGCCATCCTGAGCGCCGCCGTCTTCGCCCGCATCCCGCGCCTACCCGGGCCATTGGCCTGGGGCTGTGCGACTCTGCTGCTGGCCGGAGTGGAACTCACAACTTCGGTCAGGCTGGTGGGGTTGCTGCGTGAGACCGATTCGCGCTCGCTCGCCGGGGAGTGGATCCAAAAGAACATCCCGCGGGAAATGCCGGTGGTGTGGCTGGGAGGTCCTGAGTGCGAGCCGCAGTTCATCGAATCAGCGGCATCCGTGGAACGCCGGATCGCGTTTGCCTACAGGCGGTACGGCCCTGTGTCCGGGGCGATCGTCTCCGCGCCATATGAGTTAATGCGGAAGGCGAAGCGGGAGGCGGGCGTGAAGGGATGGGAGGTGTATCGGAACCCCCCGGACGGCGAACTGCCCGCAGGAGAGTTCCTGTTGGTCACCTCTGAGTACCCCCTGAAGATGACGCGTTTCAAGTTGCCAGTGGCGGCGGAGAGCCTGCGCGACTTGCGTGAGGCCGTGGTGTTTCGCGCGCTGCGTCAGGGAAGCGAAGGTTGCGACGGTTTTGAACTCGACCTGATCGATGCCTGGTTCCTGCCATTCCGGCCGCTCGGTTGCGTGGATCGGCCCGGTCCGAACATCACGGTGCGGCATGTGCGGGTGGAGACTGGCGCTGCCGCCCAACGGGAGCCACGGCAGCATGATCCGGGCGGCGGTCAATCACACTGAGAGGCGGGTAGGCGGTGTCCAAGCACGTCAATCCTGGCCCGCCCCATGTGCTCTTCCTTTCATGGATCCAGGTCTCGGGATTACAGACATCTGCTGACGGGCTTGGCCCGGGATGTCGCACAAGGTGTTTGATTCCTTATGGATATGAGTCGAGAAGGCAGACGGGTCCGGGGGTGCTGGGGGGATTAGG
>JACZJQ010000075.1 GCA_014860455.1 Bryobacteraceae bacterium
GACCCCACCCGGTCCGCCCCCGCCAAGCTTACAAAATCGGACATATATATCCGTTGACAGCCCGGTGAAGCCCTGTTAAGGTATCAAAAGGGTTACACTAGGAAGGTGCCGCAGCACGCGGCATTCGCTATTGCGGCTCCAAGGGACCTCCGCCCCGGCGCCGGATTTCGAGAACGATGAACCAGCCCTATTTCATAGTCGTCCTGGCCCACTCCCTCCACGGCAGGATCCGCCGTTTCCACATCAATCAGAGTCTCATCGTGGCCGTTCTGGCCTTGGCCGTCCTCGGCGGATTCACCCTGTTCGGCATGGTCTCAAGCTATGTCCGCATGGCCTGGAAAGTCTCTAATTACAACGACCTGCGCCAGGAAACCGAATTCCTCCGAGCACGCTACCAGCGCCTGCTCAACCAGTCGAACGAAACCACCGAACAGGTGGCCCGCCTCCAGATGCTCGCCACCGAGGTCTCGCTTGCCTACGGCGTCCGCCGCTCGGTGCCAGGCACCCCCGTCTCTCTGGAAAACTCCCAGGAGCGCCTCGTGCCCAGCGTCACAGAGACCTTCGAGGAATACAATCTCCTTAAGACCGCCACGCTGTCCCGTTCCAGCCGTGCCATCAACCGCCGCTGGTTCCAGAATCCCGTCCCTTCGCTCTGGCCCGTCAACGGCCGCCTGCTCAGCCACTTTGGCCGCCGCGACGACCCCTTCAGCGGCCTCCAGGCTTTCCATGCCGGCGTCGATATCTCGGCTGCTGTCGGCACCCCGCTCCGCGTCACCGCCGACGGCATCGTCCAGAAAGCCGAATGGGGCGGCGCTTACGGCAAATTGATCGTCGTCGATCACGGAAGTGGACGCAGCACCTTCTACGCCCACCTCTCCCGCATCGACGTCATCCCCGGCCAGGACGTCCGGATGGGTCAGGTCATCGGAGCCACCGGCGCGACAGGCCGCGTCACCTCGCCTCACCTGCATTACGAAGTCCGCGAAGGCGGCGGTCCTATCAACCCCTACCACTTCCTCTCCCGCTCGGCCATGATGCCCTCTTCGGGTAGCCAGACGCTCGGCTTCTAGTCTTTTCCGCCCCGGTCCCGCTTTTCGCATACAATCGTTGGCATGAACCGCCGATCCTTCCTTGCCTCATCCCTCGTCCCTGCCTTCGCGCTTCCCTCCGCCGCCCAGGACGCCCTCAAAACCCGCCCCCGCCTCCGGACGGGCCTCAACTGCTACTCCTTCCGCAAGGAACTCGCCGCCAAGACGATGACCTACGACGACGTCATCCGGCGCGCGGTTGAATGGGACGTCGACGGCGTCGACATGACCGTCTACTGGATGCCCTCCACCGGACCGGAATTCACCCTCCCCCTGCGCCGGTTCGCCTACAACATGGGCGTCGAAATCTACTCCATCAGCGTCCGCAGCGAGCTCACCAAATCCTCGCCGTCAGACCGCCGCAAGGAGGTCGAATCGCTTTACCGCTGGATTGACGTCGCAAACTCGCTCGGGGCCTCCCACATCCGCGTCTTCGGCGGCAACGTCCCGAAAGGCGTCACAGAAGAGCAGGCCGTGCCCTGGGTCGTCGAATGCCTCCAGCGCTCCGCCGATTACGCCGCCACCAAGGGCGTCATCCTCGGCCTGGAAAACCACGGCGGCATCTGCACCCGCGCCGAACGCATCCTCGAAATGGTCAACAAGGTCAATTCGCCGTGGGTCGCCGTCAATCTCGATACGGGCAACTTCCGCACCGAAGCCTTCAAACAGATCGAGCTGGCCTTGCCGCAGTCGGTCAATATCCAGGTCAAGGTTGAAATGCTGGACGACTCCGGCAAGCGCGTCCGCCAGGACTGGGACCGCGTGGTCCGCCTGATCGCCGCATCCGGATACAAGGGCTATCTCGCCCTGGAGTACGAGGCCGAGGAATCCGCTCTCCAGGCCGTGCCCCGCCTCATGGCCCAGCTCCGCGAACTCACCCGCAAGTACTCGGCCTAACACCCGATTGCGGACGCTCGTCATTTAAAAATCGCGCCATATTTTCTTGGCGATAACGCCAGCATTGGGTTAGACTTCTCCAATGCCCGACAATCCCTGGGTGACCTCCGACTTTGGATCCGGCCGCCTCCGCGTCAACCTCGACGACGCCTCGGCGGCCCCCCTCGCCGCCGTCCGGCATTCAGGCCAGGTCTGGCATTTCGCGGCCTCCAGTCCGGTCCACACCGTCGAATGGAAATGGCCGCTATCGCTCGCCTTCGCCCCCGGCTCCACCCGCCTCCGCCAGTCCATCCAGCGCGCCCGCGCCACAGACGCAGACTGGAGGCGCTCCATGACCCGCATGGCCGAAGGCTGCAACTCCGACATCCTCTTCGTCGCCTCGGGCACAAAACCGCTCGCCGCCCTCAAAGCTTCGCCCGTCCCGCTCACCTGCGACCTACTCATCCTCTGTGGCGTCGCTGAACACGCCCTGCCCGCCATCGCCGCCTGCGCCAACGAACTGCTCGCCCTCACCCAGGCCAACGCCATTCTTTCGGTCCCTTACCCGGCAACCGAGACCACCTGGTTCTATCCATTCATTGAAGAGCTCTCGCACAACTTTCCCGTCGACTTCGCCCTCGCCCGCCTCTCCATCCCCGGCGCGGCCCTCTGGTCCACCGAGGAATTCCTTCGCCAAGCCGTCCTCTCCAACTTCCTTGACCCGCTCAAGAGGCGCATTCGCCGCATGGCCGTCGACCTTGTGCTCAATTCCGTCGACATGCCCGCCCTGACCGGCCGCATCCTCGGCAAAACCACCGTACGCCTGCCGGCCGGCGAGGCGATCCGGCTGTTGAACGTCAACCACGGCTTCGTCTCCGAGTCCG
>JACZJQ010000076.1 GCA_014860455.1 Bryobacteraceae bacterium
CCCTACTGCCAATGGAAGTAATGTCCATGTCCCACACTCCAAACGCACACTCAGACTCTGAACAAGCCATCCCCGCTGCCCTCACCCTGACCGACAAGGAGGGCCACCCCATTCGGACGCTGGAAGACTGGTATGCCCTGGCACCGCCCAAGCAGCCGGTACTCCATTGGAAGGACGGTCGGAGTGCAAAGGAGTGCGCCAAGGCCTGGCTCAGGAGTGGTGTCCCTGGCGTACCCACAGAGATCCTGACCTTGCTCAATACCCATCCCCTCACGCAGGACTTTGTTGGACGCCATACCATTCCCGAGGCCATCATCCGGCTGGATGAGATGCGAGGAGAACACCACAATGCCGACATGCTGCTGGTGGGTGAGGCACAGGGGCGCAAGGTGGTGGTGACGGTGGAAGCCAAGCTGGATGAGGAGTTTGGGCCGGTGATGGGGGAATACTACGATGCCCATCCGAGGCCAACGTCCAGGGTGCAGGACCGCATTGACGGCCTGGTCTCGGCCATGTTCGGCAGGTGGCTGGATGAGGAGGTCAGGGCTCTTGAGATACCAACTCCTCCACGGCACTGCGGCAACACTGGTGGCGGCGGGGATGTATGGGGCCGAGGTGGCGGTGTTCCTGTTTCAATGCTTAGGCGGTGCAAATAGCGAGTCCTCCTGACGGCTAGAATTGCTGAGACCAGGACGTGTTGGAACTGGCTCAGAAACCGAATCAGGAGGACCGTCATGAATTTTAAACCAACCAGCCCTGCATTGCACTATGTAGGCTTCGATATGTAGGCTTCGATCTGCACCGCCGGACCATCACTGTTTGCGTGAAAACCGCCGACGGCACCATCATTGAGCAGCAAACCCTGCCGGCCCGGCGACCCGCTTTGCTGGCGTGGGCTCAATCGCGCACTGCGCCTTGGGCCGGCGCCATGGAGGCGACGATCTTCACGGGCTGGGTCTATGACCTATTGAAGCCGATGGCCGTTGAACTGAAGGCCGCCCACCCGCTGATGCTGCGCGCCATCACCGCGTCGAAGAAGAAGAACGACCGCGTCGATGCCCGCAAACTGGCCGACGCCTTGCGCTGCAACCTGCTGCCGGAGTGCTACATCGCGCCCGGCCCGATCCGTGAACTGCGCCGCATGTTGCGCTACCGGAACCTGGTTTTGCGCCAGGCCGTGCGGATGAAGAACAAGATCGCCGGACTGATGATGGAAAGCGGTGTCGAGTACGACGCTCACCGCCTCCATGGCAACGCCTACTTCGCCGCACTCATGGATGCGCTGGAGGATGTTCCGCAATCGGTGGTGGACCTGCTGCGGCTGAGCCGTTCGCTGATGCTGATGTTCAATAAATTGCAGCGAAGGCTGCTTCGCGCCCTGGCCGAGCATCGCGACATCGAAGAGCGTGTCCAGCAGCTGATGACGATTCCCGGCGTGGGCGAGGTGACGGCGCTGACCTGGGCGATCGAGGTTGGCGAGGTGGAGCGGTTGGGCTCAGTGAGCAAGGCATGCAGCTATTGCGGGCTGACCAGCGCGCAGTCGGAATCGGGAGGCAAGAGCGCGCGCGGGCCGATCTCGAAACAGCGCAACAAGCACCTGCAAAGCGTGTTGATCGAAGCGGCGAAACTGGCGCCGCAGCGCAATGCGCAACTGAAGGATATCTACGAAATGGAGATCACACGCGGCCACCGCAACCGGGCCACGCTGATCCTGGCGCGCAAACTGGTGGCGTACCTGCTGGCGGTGGACCGCTCGGGCCAACCCTTTGAACAACGGCCACCGGCATCGCATCGTGAAGCGGAGACTTTGCCCGGCGCTTGAAGGTAAGGCGGCCGCGCGGCCAGCGTCAAGGGTTCACTTCGTCGCTTCGCGCCCTTGACCCCGGCCGCGGACCCGCCTTTTTGCTCATTATGGGCAAAGCCTCCTTGTCTTTCTGCCGAAAGGCACGGCCCAACCACCGGGGCGTCCTCGCCGAACTCGGGACTGCGTGAGGATTCAACGAGTCCGATACGCCATCCGTTCCTGTTTCGAGGCGCCCCGGTACCCACAACTCAATCTTCCGCACGAGCTCAAGCTCGTATGCGCGCAGATGAATGTCTGGCCTCCCCGGCCGGCAAACCGGGATCGGGGCATGGTCCAAAGCGATTGCTCAAGAGTTGATGGCCGAGGCTTTCGGTAATTCAGCAGCCATCAAAACGCCCGACTCCGTCCGGGCGAGGGAGAGATCTGTTTTCTCTTGACAACTACCTAACATGAATGTCCCCGATTGGTCCGTCCCCGCGTTCCTGACCCCTCGCCGACGGGTGCGCAGATCTTGCCCTGTCACCTGTTTTTCCGGCGCTTGTCACCTTGATACTGTATTGCCGGCGCGCGCCAATGGAAACATACTTCTAAGAGGAGTACAGACTGGCCTTCGGGGCGGTCGGATAAACGAACTCCAACCGCCCACAAAGCTGAATCCCCTAGAACGATGGAACCTTTCCATTTCTTTACCGAGCGTCGCCTCGTTCAATTGACTGGAGTGACGGCCCGGTCTCTGCCTGAGCTGCTCACGTCGCTCGATGAAATCCCAGGTTCTTGTATCTTCTACCACACACACCATCTATTTCTGTCTCATCATTTCGAGAAGCCGATCGTTTACAACGACTTCGCGAATTGGTGTTCCGAGGCGCTGCTCGAGGAAGCCCTCAGCGAACGCCTCGCCGCCATCGATCTTCTCTCGCTGACGACAATACGCCGCGTGCGTGAGCAGATCATCTCTATCATCCGCAACCACATGGGAAGCGGCCGCTGGCGTCTCCGCGAATGCCCTCCGGGCGACGAATTCCACTTCTGCAAATCGATGAGCTTTATCATGCCTACCGGCATCGTGGCGTACAGCGTCCCAGAGTTCTTCGCCAAGTTGCATTCGATCACAAACGTGTCGCTCTACTTCCACCTGCTTGAGGCGCGCCTGCGCCTCGAACGGTCGACCAATGATTTCTCCTTCTGGCTTCGCGGGTGCGGCGAGCCCCGGCTGGCCGATGAAATCGACAGGCTCGACCCCTACTCATACACATTGGACGAGATAAAGGAACAAATCATCGAGCTAGGTGCTGCGCATGGAACCAACTAGCAATGGGATCCGGCTTACCGATTACCAGGAGATCGTGGGCGCGGATGTGATTGAGGAACTTCGTGTCGTCGCCAGCCGGGTCGAGGGCCGGGCACTTCAGAACATCAATTCGACTGCCGTGGGGGGCGGTGTCGCGGAAATTCTGACGAGGATGATCCCGCTGCTGAGGGAACTCGGAGTGGCGGCCACATGGGACGTCATGAAAGGCGACGAGGCTTTCTTCGATGTGACCAAAGCGATCCACAACGCACTTCACGGCACTTCAGAACAAATCACGGATGAGATGATTGAGTGCTATCGAAGAACGACAGCCGCTAATCTAAGCCAAATGGAGCTTAGCGACGGCGTGATCCTGGTGCATGATCCACAGCCGGCGGGGCTAATCGCAAGGAAACCGGATGCTGGGCGGGCCTGGGTATGGCGGTGCCACATAGATGTTTCAACGCCTGACAGGCGCACCTGGCAGTTCCTCGCCCCCATGATCGAGCAATACGATGCCTGCATCTTCTCGATGCCTGATTTCGCGCAAAGCATCGGCAGACCTCAATACATGGTGGCGCCATCCATCGACCCGCTAAGCGACAAAAACCGCGAATTGGACGAGCGGTACGTCCAGAGCGTCCTCGAGAAATACGGGATCGATCCCGGCCGGCCCATTCTGACCCAGATCTCACGGTTCGACAGGTTGAAAGATCCTGTCGGCGTTATTGCTGCCTACCAGATGGTAAAAAAACGCCATAACTGTCAACTGGTCCTCGCCGGTGGTGGCGCTCCGGACGACCCGGAGGGCGCCGAGGTATTGCGCGAAGTAGCCGAGGCCGCTGAGTCAGATTCTGACATCCACGTCATTTCTCTCCCACCCTACAGCGATCTTGAGATCAATGCGCTGGTGAGGGGCTCGACAATCATATTCCAGAAATCGATCAAGGAAGGCTTCAGCTTGACGGTGAGCGAAGCGCTTTGGAAACGCAAGCCAGTCATCGGGGGAGCTGTGGGAGGCATCAAGCTTCAGGTGATCAACGGGATTACCGGCTATCTGGTCCACTCGCCGGAAGGAGCGGCGCGGCGGGCGGCGGAGTTGCTGGGCGACCCCGCTCTGCGCGAGCGAATGGGAGAGAACGGGCACAGCCATGTGAAGCAGAATTTCCTGCTTACCCGCCACGTAAAGGACTACATGCTCATCATGCTGGCGGTGGATCACCCGAACGAGGATATCGTGCATCTTGACTGAAGCGACTGTATCCGCATCGACGGCAAACCGGTCTTTCTTCCGCCCTTTCGGACGGCTGTCGGGATTATGGCGGACTTGGGAGAAGTCTCGGCTTCCACTTCTAGCACGTTGCGTCTTGGCCCTGATCGCATCGCTGGTGCTGCTCGCCTGGATTGTCGCCGGTTTGGTGCAGGACAGAACGAGCACGTGGTTTGAGCTTGATCTTGCGCTGCGCGCGAGGCTGGTGGTCACTGGTTCGCGCGCTTCGCTGGCCGCGGACTGGATGCCTGAGCGCCGGGCCGAACTCGAACGGCAACTGGCGGAGATCGCCAGCGATGAGAGGGTAATGGCGTTGGCGGCATGCGGACTGGACGGCGAGATGCTGGCCAGTACGCCGGGATTCCCAGGTCAGTTCGGGTGCCGGGGGATTGGCTCTCTGGCGCGGGCGGGCAACGCATCGCCCGAGGCGCCGTATCGCGAATGGAGTTCGGTGAGCCGGTTGCCCAGCGGCGGGATCCACTCCAGCGCAATCCCGATTACACAGGGAGGCAGCCAGATTGGCTTCCTGATCCTGCTGCAAGACATGAGCTACGCGGAACGCCGAGAGGATCTGGCGCGAACCCTGCTAATCACCTCTTTCGGAGCGCTTGGGTTGTTGGCGTCGTTGCTGACCATCCTCGCGGCCCGGCTGAGCCGCAAGGCATGGGGAGCGGAAGTCCGAGGGATACTGCAGGGCGAGAAAACCTATCAACCGGATTTCCAACCGATCCTGCGTGACGTGCACGACCTCGTGGAGAGGATTCTGTATGACCAGGAGAACGCGCCGGAGATCTGGACAGCCGAGCGGCTCAAGCAGACGCTGAGACGCCACCTGCACGGAGAACGGCTGGTGATCGTGGCCAACCGCGAGCCGTACATTCACCAGCATGCGCCAGACGGCGGAATTCACGCCGTGCATCCTGCAAGCGGATTGGTAACCGCTCTCGAACCCGTCATGCGCGCGTGTTCAGGCGTGTGGGTAGCCCACGGTAGTGGGGCGGCTGACCGTGAAGTTGTAGACAAGCATGACAGGGTGCGTGTTCCACCAAGCGAGGAGTCTTACCAGATCCGCAGGATTTGGCTCACGCCCGAGGAAGAACAGGGGTACTACTACGGCTTTTCAAACGAGGGATTGTGGCCGCTCTGCCACGTCGCCCACACACGGCCGAAGTTCGTCGCCGAGGACTGGGCTCACTACAAGGCAATTAACGAGCGATTCGCCAACGCAGTCTGCCAGGAAGTGGACACCGATGACCCGATCATACTTGTGCAGGATTACCACTTTGCGCTGGTGCCGGCTCTGATCCGGCGCCGCCTGCCAGCCGCCACGGTGATTATGTTCTGGCATATCCCGTGGCCGAACTCGGAGCGCATCTCGATCTGCCCGTGGCATCGCGAAATCATCAGCGGCCTGCTCGGCAGCAGCATCGTCGGATTCCACACCCAGTTCCACTGCAACAACTTCATCGATTCGGCGGACTCTTATCTCGAGGCCCGCATCGACCGCGAACAGCACGCCGTTGTCCGGCGCGGCCACACGACGCTCATCCGTCCGTATCCAATCTCACTCGAATGGCCCGTCCGTTGGCTGGATTCCCTGCCGGCCCCGGAAGAGTGCAGGCGGCAGGTCTGGGATCAACTCGGATTGAAACCGGATGCACTACTCGGCCTCGGCGTCGACAGGTTGGATTACACCAAAGGAATCGAAGAACGATTCCTCGCGGTCGAACGGCTGCTCGATCGCTGCCCGGAATACCGCGGCAGGTTTAGTTTCGTCCAGGTCGCCGCGCCCAGCAGGACCAAGATCGGATTGTACAGCCAGTTGAATGACCGTGTGGAGGAACTGGCGGCACGGATTAACGAACGCTTCAAGACCGAAGACTCGCGTCCCATCATTCTGCTGCGCTCACACCATGAGCCGCCGGATGTCTTCAGGTTCTTCCGGGCCGCTGACCTTTGCTATGTCAGCAGTCTGCATGACGGAATGAATCTCGTCGCAAAGGAGTTTGTGGCGGCCCGAGAGGACATGCTAGGCGTTCTTATCTTGAGCCAGTTCGCCGGTGCGGCCAAGCAGTTGACCGAGGCGCTGATCGTCAACCCATACGACATCGAACAGGCGAGCCGCGCGTTGGAGGCGGCATTGCGAATGCCGCAAACCGAGCAACAGGTCAGGATGAGATCGATGCGTTCCTTGATCGCGCGGTTCAACGTTTACCGGTGGGCTGGCGACATGCTCGTCGACGCCGCCCGGCTGCGTAGCCGTGAACGGCTGGCTGAGCGTCTCACTGCGATTGACGACTTCTCTCATTGACAATCTCATGCGATACGCCCTCTCCATGCGAAGTCGCGAAGACATAGCGCGATTCGTGGCTCAGCGTTGCGTCTTTGCCTTCGATTTCGACGGGACCCTCTCGCCCATCGTGACTGACCCTGGCCAGGCCGGACTGCCGCGGTCCACCATGCTGCTGTTGAGACGTGTGGCGACTATCGGACCTTGCGTGGCAGTCTCCGGCCGCTCCCGGGACGATCTGGCGCGCAGGCTCGCCGGCGCCGGCATACGGCTTTTCATCGGCAATCACGGCGCTGAATCCGAAACGCCTTCACCGCCGGTCCTGCTGGCAGTGCAGCGGTGGAAGCGGATCCTGGAGAACTCCTTGCCCGTCATGCCTGGCCTATGGATCGAGGATAAGTCTCTCTCGCTGACGGTCCATTTCCGGATGTGCAGACGCAAGGAGGAAGCACGGTTGGCCATCAGCCGCGCAGCCGAATTGATGCCCGACGCACGAATGATCGAAGGTAAGCAATGCGTCAGCATCGTGTCCCCCGGCGCGGCTGACAAAGGACAGGCCCTATGCAGTGCGATGAAACGGCTGCGGGTGAAGCGGGCGCTCTATGTTGGCGACGACGTGACCGATGAGGATGTCTTCAAACGGGCCGGCGAAGGACAAGACCTGTTCACGGTCCGGGTCGGTCGAAAGACGGGGTCAGCCGCGAGCTACTTCCTGCGCAGGCAGTCCGAAATCGACGAACTTCTGCGCGCGATCATCGATTGCTGAAGCTGGCGACTTTGTCAGCCGCTTGCCTCGGTCGCGAAACAGCGACAATCCGGGACGGAAGACGTCGAGCCGGATTTCGAAGCGCCGGGACAACGCCAGAGTCTTGCCGGCCGGGCGGTTCGCCTGGGGCCAGGGCCAGGGGGACACTCTCGAAAGTCCACATGTTGTTGATTCCAAGTCCAGCCGCTTGGATTGGCGAATCCGGATCGAGAACCCCGCTTCTCCACGCACTCGCCCCGTCACACATTCGCCACCGAGGACTTCCTGCCATGAACATCGGCCCGCCCCATAGCCCCCATCGCAACCACTTCTTTCTCGGTCTCGACCCCGGCAAATCCGCCGGCCGATCTGCCCTCGTCATCCTCGAACGCACACTCATCCCCACCGGCGCTTTCCACCACGTCAATCGCCTGTCCGAAACCGCCGCCATGCCCCACGCGGTGTCCCCTCGGCCCTGGACCTTGATGTCTGATCCGGCCCTGCTCAACATGTGAGAATGGGACTCGAAAGCCCATGACCACGCTGACTCATCTCGAATGCAGCGCCTGCCCGAAGCGCTACGAGGCCGGCAAGGCCTGGAACCTCTGCGAGTGCGGAGCCCCGCTGCTGGTGCGCTACGATCTGGCCGCCGCTCGCCAGGGCTGGTCCCGCGAGTGGCTGGCCTCCGGCCCGTCGTCGATGTGGCGCTATGCCCCGGTGCTGCCCGTCTCGCAGCCCAGCGCACTGGTCACCCTCGGCGAGGGTTGGACCCCGCTCATCAAGGCCCGTAACTACGGCGCCTCGGCCGGACTGCCGAACCTCTGGGTCAAGGACGAAGGCATCAATCCAACCGGTTCGTTCAAGGCCCGCGGACTGGCCTGCGCCATCTCCATGTGCAAGGAACTCGGCATCAGCAAGGTGGCTCTCGGCTCGGCGGGGAACGCGGCGTCAGCCACGGCGGCCTATGCGGCGGCGGCCGGCATTGAGGCCCATATCTTCATGCCCAAGGACGTCCCCCAGGCCAACTACATCGAATGCATGAGCTTCGGCGCCCGAGTGACGCTGGTCGACGGTTTGATCTCTGACTGCGGCCGCATGGTGGCCGAGCGCAAAGCCGCCGAAGGTTGGTACGAGATCAATACGCTGAAGGAGCCTTACCGCATCGAGGGGAAAAAAACGATGGGCTATGAGGTGGCCGAACAGTTCCGCTGGCGGCTGCCCAAGGCCATATTCTATCCCACCGGCGGCGGCGTCGGCCTGATCGGCATGTGGAAGGCCTTTGAGGAGATGGAAGCGCTGGGCTGGACCGGTCCCGAACGGCCCAAAATGATCGTCGTCCAGGCTGACGGATGTGCGCCGGTCGTCCGCGCCTTCGAACAGGGCAAAGACCGCTGCGAGTTCTGGGAGAACGCCAATACGGTCTCGGCCGGGCTGCGCGTCCCGAAACCGCTCGGCGACGCGCTGATTCTCCGCGCCGTCCGCGACAGCGGGGGCACGTGCGTGGCCGTCTCCGACCGCGCTTCGCTCGAAGCCGGCGCCAGGTTGGCCCGGCTGGACGGCATCTTTGCCGCCCCAGAAGGAGCCGCCTGTTTCGCGGCGTTGGACCGGCTTGTCCAATCCGGCTTCCTCACCGCCGATGACGAAGTGCTGGTCTACAACACAGGCGCGGGTCTGAAGTATCTGGAAGCCTACTCGACGCTATTTCCACGCACCGCCGGCGGCGAGGCCGACAAACTCGGCGGTCTGATCACGCCGCGCTGAGCATCGTAAGCGACGGGTTCGTTTACCTATCTAATGGATAGGCCCGGATCGGCTATGCTAGGGGTTCGCTCTTCGGTCCGTCATGTTCCTATCCGTCGTCATTCCTGCCCGTGACGCCTGGCCCACGCTGGAGAGGCTGCTCGTATCGCTGGCCGCATCCGGGCGCCAACCCGACGAGATCGTGATCGTCGATGACGGATCTGTGGAATCGCTGGAATCACTTGCCATGCGCTTCGGCGCGCGCTTCATCCGCAACGAAGCCGCAATGGGGCCGGCCGCCGCGCGCAACCGCGGAGTGGCCGCTTCGCGGGGCGAGATCATCATTTTTTTCGACGCCGATGTCAGCGTCCACACCGATACCATCAGCAGGCTGGCCGCGCAATTCGAATCTCGCCCCGACGTCGACGGCGTGATCGGCTCCTACGACGATAACCCGGCCGATCCGGGCTTTCTCTCGCGATACCGGAATCTGCTGCACGCCTGGGTGCACCAGAACGCGTCCAGAAACGCTTCCACCTTCTGGGGCGCCTGCGGCGCAATCCGTCGGGAGGCGTTCCTTTCGGTTGGGGGCTTCTCGAACACCTACGCCCGCCCATCGATCGAGGACATCGAACTGGGTTGCCGCCTGATCAAGTCGGGCCGCAAGCTGATTCTCGACCGCAAGGCCCGGATCTGCCACCACAAGGCATGGAGCTTCTGGAAGATGTTGAAAACAGACATCTTCGACCGCGCGGTTCCCTGGACCCGCCTGATCCTCTCCGAGCGCCATTTACCGAACGACCTGAACCTGCGCAGCGGCCAGCGCCTGAACGCCGCGCTTGCGCTGATGACGTTGCTCATGGCGCCAATAGCTTTGGTGCATTGGAACTATGCTGTGGCCTGGCTGGCCGTGCTCGGCGCCTATCTGACAAGAAACTGGCGCTTCTACTCCTACCTGGCCTCCAGACAGGGTCCGGTCTTCACCTTGCGCGCCATCCCGGTTCACTGGCTGTATTTCATCTATAGCTGTGCCGGATTCGCGATCGGCATGGTGAGCCATCTGCTGCCGGGGTTGGGCCATCAGCGCGGGAGCAAGGCGGGCGAACAACGGGCCGGCGGCTGACGCTGGAAGACGGCGCAAAACACCTGGATTGGGGAGACAAGAAGGCATTGAAATTGCCGAGGGTGCTTCAGAACAGATGGTGTCTGGCCGGCTCGGCTGTGCTGCTTGCGCTGCTCTGGCAGGCCGCGATGGTGCATTCCAGGTACGGCGGGAACTGGACGTCGCTTTACTATTCCGGGGCCCGTTTCAGCCTGCCGCCGGAACTTGAGGGCAGAACCTACCGGCACCCGGATTCGTTTGGCTACGACGGCCAGTTCTACCGCTTGGCCGCCCACGATCCCTTGGGACTGAAGGGCTATTCGCCGCACTTCGATGCCGCCTTCTACCGCAAGCGCAGGATTGCGGTGCCGGCGCTGGCATGGCTGCTGGGGTTTGGACAATCGCGGCTGATTGACTATTCCTATCTGGCGGTGATCCACCTGCTGATCGCCGCCGGGGTTGTGCTGCTTAGCCGTGTGGCACAGGGCTACGCCCGCCACCCGGCATGGGGGTTGGCCTTCCTGCTTTATCCGGCCACCTTGAACGGCATCGCACGGTTGCTGCCGGACCTGGCGTTGGGGGTGGCGATCTGTGGTTTCCTGCTTTGGCGGCAGGAGCGCCGGCTGTGGGCCTGGGCGTTGCTGGCGTTCGGTTGCCTGACCAGGGAGCTCGGCCTTGTGCTGATTGCCGCGGCGGTGGGCCAGGAGTTGTGGCGGAGGCGTTGGGCGCTTGGGGCGCTGTGGGCGTCATCGGCGTTGCCGGCGTTTGCATGGTGGGTGAGCATCGGGTCCGGCGGCGGGCGAGGCGGCGGCTCGGGCAATTACAGGTGGTTAGGCGGGCACGCTTTTGTGGGATTTTTCGAGCGCATGGCGATGCCGGTTCATTACACCGAGTACCGGCCGGCGGAGCTTGCGTTGCAGGTGGCCGACGTGGCGGTCATGGCAAGTTTGGCGGCTGGCTCGGTGGCAGCGCTGTGGTGCTGGTGGCGCAACCGGGATGGGGACCTGGAGTGGCTGGCTCTGGCGGCGGTGTCTTTGGCGATAGTCGCCGCCAACCCACACTTCCTACAAGACGACTACAGCTACCCGCGTGCGTTCGGCCTGCTGGCGGGGCCGCTGGCACTGATGGCACTCAGGGGACCGAACCGGTGGTTGGCCGTACCGCTGGGGCTGCTCTCGCTCCGCCTGGTGCTGGTGATGCTCGGACTGATTATTCTCAGCCTGTCCGATTAATTCCGGCCTGTGGAGGTGTAGGAGATCTCCTTGTCGCCTTCCTCCAGGCCGACAATGCGAATGGTCCTCTTGACCGGCTGAGCCGGGCGAGTAGGATGGATCTGAGGCACGGAAGAGACGGTCTGGCCGGTGGCTCCAAACGAAGGGCGCAGTCCAGGGATCGGTCCGGTCTGCGACCCCACGCCGACCAGCGATTCCAGGCTCCTGCGCGAAACCTGTTCGACGCCGCTGCGGACCTGCATCGCAGCCCTCTCCAACTGAGCCATCGACATGCTCAGCGTTGCCCTCACCGTGGCGCCATCGGCATTCACTCTGAGGCTCTTGGCCATGGCGGCCATCTCACGGGAGGCCGGATCATTGCCCGCAGGCATGGCGGTAAGCATCTGCGCGAACATGGCCATCCCCTGCGCCTTTTCGGCGTCGGCGAAGGTGAGATTTGCTGTCATCTCCATACCCGAGCGCAACCCAATGCCGATTTCGGCTCTGAGAATGTCCTGCAAACCCTGCATTGCGGCAGCGCCCGCGGTGGCGGGCATTTCGGGCAGCGAATCGGCCAGCATCCAGATTTCGTGGCGCGCCTCCATCTGTTTGGCCCGCTCCAGCAGAGCGGCGTCGGAGAGCCCTGAACGCGATGCGAGTGCGCTGGAGATGGACTCCCTGTCGCCCAGCAACAGCAGCTTCTCGCTGACAAACCCAGCCACCATCTCATCGGTTTTTGACGACGGCGGGACGAACAGATCGATGCCCTGGAAGCGTTCGATCGCCGTGCCGGCGGGCAGGGACTTCTTCAACTTGGCGCGGTCGAACTTGCCCGATAGCGCCAGCAGCACCTGCTGCTTGCCGGCCTGTCCCGGCGCGGGCGCCGACACCAGCAGCCGGTCAAAGCCATCCACGAAATCGAGGCCGGCGGATGTGACTTTGCTCCTGGCTCCCGGCGCGTTGACCAGGCGCTTGCTGATCATCTGGCCGGCCGCTGAGGTCTTGGCACGCTGCCAGTCGATGCCGGCGGCGATCTTCGCGTCCGGCAGGATGAACG
>JACZJQ010000077.1 GCA_014860455.1 Bryobacteraceae bacterium
GGTCTGAGTGAACGAGTTCAGACAGGGCGCAATGGCCAGCGGCAGGCCCAGCAGGGTGAGCGCCCCCATCAGCCGCTTGAGATCCCGCAGGCGATCCCCGCCGCGCGCCTTCGCCCTGGCCGTCGCGCGGTCGGCGAGCCACCCCCAGAAGAAGTAGCCGATCTCCCACCCCAACGGCGGAATCCACAGCACCTTGCCCAGATCCGCCTGGCTCAGTCCATGCACCCGGCTCAACACCAGCGGCGCGACATACAGTATCGGCGCAATCGGAAACGCCCCCAGCGCATAGCTCGCAAACAGTGCCCAGAACCGCCTCTCTCGCGGATTCGGCAGATGAAACCGTTCCGGCCTGCGCGCCGGCGGCGGCAGATACGGCGGCCGCGCAAACATCCGCCACAAAACGATCCACGCCACGCCCACCACCCCCGTGAACAGAAACGCCGTCCGCCACCCAAAGTGCAGCGCAATCGGAATCACGATCCACGGCGTGATCACCGCGCCCAACGACCCGCCGCTATACGCAATCGCCAACCCTCGCGACCGCTTGTCCGCCGGCAATGCGTCAAACGAAGTCCTCAGCCCGCCCGGAAACGTCGCCCCCTCGCCGAATCCCAACACCGTCCGCGCCACGGCAAAGCCCAACAGCCCGCTCATCAGCGAATGCGACGCGCTCGCCACACTCCACACCCCCACGGCGATCATCATCCCCGCCCTCAACCCCACCCGGTCCAGCACGCTCCCCCATATCGGATTCCCGATCATGTAGGCGATCGAAAACGCGCTGATCGCGATCCCGTATTGCTCGGTAGTCAGCCCCGTCTCCAGCATGATCGTTGGAGCCAGCACCGCCAGCGTCTGCCGGTCGATATAGCTGATCAGCGAACACAGCATCATCAGCGACGGCGCAAGCCACATCTTCATTCCAGTTGGCGTTTGGGTGGGATTGGACAATATGTCGATTATCGCCTGTGCCGTCCCGGCCTCCGGCGGACCCCGCCCACACGCCTTCGCAATTTCGGAGTAGAACATCCAGTAACCCGCCTGCTAACCTGCGTCTGTCCCCCCTATGCCTGTGAATTACGTTCTTCCCCTCCTGCTGGCCGCTGGATTTGCGGCATTTGCACAATCCCCGCCTGTCGCTTTCACCGGCGCGCGCGTCATCCCCATCGAAGGCGCTGAGATCGCAAACGGCACAGTCGTCGTCGAGAACGGCAAAATCGTCGCCGTCGGACCCGCCGCCTCGGTCACCATCCCCGCCAACGCCCAGCGCATCGACGTCAAGGGCAAGGTCCTCATGCCCGGACTCGTCGATTCCCACTCCCACATCGGCCAACCCGAAGGCGCTGACTCCTCCGCCCCCATCCAGCCCGAGATCCGTGTCCTCGATTCCGTCAACGCCCGCGCCTCTTCCATCAAACGCGCCCGCGCCGGCGGTATCACCACCGTCAACGTCATGGCCGGCTCCGGCCACCTCATGTCCGGACAGACCCTCTACCTCAAACTCCGCGAAGCCCGCACCATCGACGACCTCCTCATCAAACTCCCCGACGGCTCCATCGCCGGCGGCATGAAGATGGCCAACGGCACCAACTCCCGCCGCAACCCGCCCTTCCCCGGCACCCGCGCCAAATCAGCCTCCCTCGTCCGCGAACAGTTCATCAAGGCCCAGGAGTACCGCGCCAAGGTCCGCGCCGCCGCCGGCGACGCCACCAAGATGCCCCCGCGCGACCTCGGCATGGAAGCCCTCGTCGAACTGCTCGACGGCAAGCGCATCGTCCAGCACCACACCCACCGCCACGACGACATCCTTACCGTCATCCGCCTCGCCGAAGAGTTCGGCTTCAAGGTCGTTCTCCATCACGTCTCAGAAGGCTGGAAGGTCGCCAGGGAAGCCGCTGCCTCCAAACGCGTCATCGGTGCCTCGGTCATCGTCATCGATTCGCCCGGCGGCAAACTCGAAGCCCGCGACGTCGCCTTTGAAACCGGCGGCGAAATGGACCGAGCCGGCGTCCTGGTCGGCTTCCATACCGACGACGGCGTCACCGATTCCCGCTGGTTCATCCGCTCCGCCGCCCTCGCCGTCCGCGCCGGCATGGACCGCCAAAAGGCCCTCGAAGCCGTCACCATCGCCAACGCCAAACTCCTCGAACTCGACGCCCGCGTCGGTTCCATCAAACCCGGCAAGGACGCCGACCTCATCATCCTCTCCGGCGACCCCCTCTCCGTCTACACCCACATCGAACAGACCTGGGTTGAAGGCCGCAAGATCTTCGACCGCTCCATTGAAAAGGACCGCCTCTTCGCCACCGGCGGCGTCGGCGCCGCCTTTGATGGAGCCCTGATGCACCTCGACGAATGCGGCGGCCACACCCTGGAAGGGAGCTCCCACTAATGCGTCACGCAATTCTCGCAATCGCCCTCTGCGCCCCTCTCGCCGCGCAAACCCTCGCCGTCAAGGGCGAGACCGTCTACACCATGGCCGGCGCGCCCATCCGTGACGGCGTCGTCATCGTCCGCGACGGCAAAATCGAACGCGTCGGTCCCGCCGCCTCCACCCCCATCCCCGCCGGAATGAAAACTCTCTCGGCCAAAGTGGTCACGCCCGGCCTCATCGACGCCCACTCCACCGTCGGCCTCTCCGGCATCCTCAACCAGAGCCACGACCAGGACCAACTCGAAGGCTCCGCCCCCATCCAGCCCGAACTCCGCGCCATCGACGCCTATAACGCGAAGGACCCGCTCGTCACTTGGTTGCGCTCCTTCGGCGTTACAACCATCCACACCGGCCACGGCCCCGGTGCCCTCATCTCCGGCCAGACCATGATCGTCAAGACCCTCGGCGGAACCGTCGAGACCGACATGGTGAAGGCCGAATCCATGGTTGCCGCCAGCCTCGGCGATGACGGCCGCGCCGCCGCGGGCAAATCGCCCGGCACCCGCGCCAAGATGATCGCCATGCTGCGCACCGAGTTCCTCAAGGCGCAGGACTACGCCGCCAAACTCGCCAAAGCCGAAAAAGGCAAGGAACCCGCCCGCGACCTCCGTCTCGAAGCCCTCGGCAAGGTGCTCAAGGGCGAAATGCCGCTCATGGTCACTGTCAACAAGGCCAACGACATACTGGCCGCCATCCGCCTGGGCAAGGAGTTCGGCCTCAAACTCGTCCTCGACGGAGCCGCCGACGCACCTCTGATTCTGGACGAAATCAAGGCCTCCGGCTACCCCGTCTTCGTCCATCCCTCGATGGCACGCCCCAACGGCGACGCCGAGTCTCTTTCTCTTGAAACGGCTTCGAAGCTCCGCGCGGCCGGCATCCCATTCGCCATCCAGTCGGGTTTCGAAGGCTATGTCCCCAAGACCCGCGTCATCCTGTTCGAAGCCGCCCTCGCCGCGGCCAACGGTTTGACGATGGAACAGGCCCTGGCCTCCATCACCATCGAATCGGCCAAACTCCTCGGCATAGACTCGCGCGTCGGCTCCCTCGCCCCCGGCAAGGACGGCGATCTCGCCCTCTACGACGGCGACCCCTTCGAATACACCACCCACGCCGTCGGCGTCGTCATCGCCGGCAAAGTTGTCTCCGACATCAAGCGCTGAACCAGTCCGTCACCCAAACAAAAACGAGGGGGCCGCAAAGCCCCCTCTTCTCTTTGATCCCCCAGTGCAGTTCGGGCAGGGAGATCAGGAAACCGGTTCAAATCCCAGTAGGGCGGACCCCCCGGTCCGCGGCCGGCCCCCTGGCCGGCATGTTCGCATTCTCATCCGCAGCCGCAAAAACCAACTCTCCTTCGACAAGCAATCAGGCAACCGGTTCAAACCTCGCCTGGAAAAACCGCAGGTGCTTCGGCTCGTAAGTCATCCTCAGCCCCCGGATCTTCTCCCTCTCCTCATACACGCAATACACCGACTCCGCCGTCACGTCCATATGCGCCTGCGTATACACACGCCTTGGGATGGTCAGCCTGACCAACTCCAACTTCGGCATTCGCTCCTCGCCCGTCACCGGGTCGCGCCCCGACGACACCGCGCCGCGCTCCATCGCCCTCACCCCGCTGTCGAGGTAAATCGCCGCCGCCAACGCCTGCGCCGGGTACTGCGTCTGCGGCACATGAGGCAGAAATGCCTTCGCATCAAGGAAGATCCCATGCCCGCCGATCGGCTTCACGATCGGCACACCCCACTTCATCAGTTTCTCGCCCAGATAGACCACCTGCCCCACCCGCGCCCGGATGTGGTCGTCCTCGACCGACTCTTCAATCCCGATCGCCACCGCTTCCATATCGCGCCCGGCCATGCCGCCGTAGGTGTGCAGTCCTTCGTAAACCACAACCAGGTTGCGCGCCTTCTCGGCCGCCTCATCGTCGTTCAGCGCCAGGAAGCCGCCGATGTTGGCCAGCGGGTCTTTCTTGGCGCTCATCGTGCAGCCGTCGGTCAGCGAGCAGATCTCAAAGACGATCTCGGCGATCTTCCGCCCCTCATGGCCCGGCTCCCGCTGCTGGATGAAGTACGCGTTCTCGGCCACGCGCGTGGCATCCAGGATGATCTTCGTCCCGTACTTGTCCGCCAGCGCCCGAGCCTGTTTCAGATTCGCCAGCGACATCGCCTGCCCGCCGGCCATATTCACCGTCGCCGCCAGGCTGACATACGGCACTCGCTCCGGATTCGCCTTCAGCACCGTCTCCAGCTTGTCCAGGTTGACGTCGCCCTTGAACGGGTGCTCGCTGGCCGGGTCGTGCGCCTCATCAATAATGATGTCCACAAACCGCCCTCCCGCCAACTCCTGGTGCAGCCGCGTCGTCGTGAAATACATGTTGCCCGGCACCACGTCGCCCTCGCCGATCATGATCTGCGACAGGATATTTTCCGCGCCGCGGCCCTGATGCGTCGGGATCACGTGCTTGTAGCTGTAGAATTTCCTGACCGCCGCTTCCAACCTGTAGAAGTTCTCGCTACCGGCATAGGCCTCGTCGCCCAGCATCATCCCGGCCCACTGCCGGTCCGACATCGCCGACGTCCCCGAATCGGTCAACAGGTCGATATAGACGTCCCGCGACCGCAGCAGGAACGTGTTGTACCCCGCCTCCTCAATCGCTCGCTGCCGCTGTTCCGGCGTCGTCATCCTCACCGGTTCGACAACCTTGATCTTGAATGGTTCCGCCCAGCTTCTGCGTTCGAGTGGCATGACGTGTCTCCCTACACCATCAAACTACCGCCGAATTCGCGTGGTTTGAATTCGGATCGTGTCGTTCTACCGGCAAAGTGTTAATGTTTGAAAAGTCCGGAGCCCAGACTCATGCCAATCGGAAAGAACTCCCCTGCCGCCCACCTGGATGACCTCGACTGGCGCATCCTAGCCGAACTCCAGGCCGACGCCCGATTGTCCTATTCCGAACTTGGCCGCCGCATCGCGCTCTCCACCCCCGCCGCCGCCGAACGCGTCCGCCGCCTCGAAGACTGGGGCGTCATCCGCGGCTATGCCGCCATCATCGATCCCGAACGCGTCGGCCTCGCCGTCGGCGCGTTCATCCGCATCCAGCTCGCCGGACCGGAGACGCTGGCCCAGAAGCTGACTTCGGCGCTGGGCGGGATGCCCGAAGTTCTGGAGTGCCACCGCTGCACCGGTGACGAGTCGTTCATCCTCAAGGTGCGCGTCGCCTCGGTCGGGCAACTCGAATCCTTGATCGACAAACTCACCCACTTCGGCGCCACATCGACCTCGCTCATCCTCTCCTCGCCCGTCGAACGCCGGACAATCCAACCTCCCGGCGCTGTCTATTCGACGACGAACCCGTCGATATCCACAAACGAGCCCTGAGCCCCGGCCGCATGCCGTCCCAGCACCCGGATGGTCAACGTATACCGCCCCCGCTCCCCGGCCTCGAACCGCGCCCGCTGCTGCCACCGGATCTCCTTCGCATATCCATCCAGAGTTCCCGCCGGTTTGCCGTCGATCAGGACCTCCGCCTGCCCCCGGTTGAACGCTTCCGTGTGAATCAATGTCACCGAGCTGCCCTCAAAATCGAACTCCGCCTCGCACGCCGCCTGGTCGCAATAGAGCAGCGTCCCCTTATATGCCTCAGCGAACTGCCTGTCGCGAATCCACTGTCCCTTCAACCGCAAACCCCGGCTCAGGTCGTCATATGATCCGGACACCCGGTACCGCCGGTCCGGCGCCGCGTCCGGCGGCAACAGCCTGTAGATGCCCCAATCGCCCGCGGCGTACTCCAACCGGCTCTGATGCCCATCCGAAAGTTCCCACGAGGCGATATTCGAGAACAGTTCCGGCCGTTCCCCCGCCGGGCCGATCCAGTACCTGATCTGTCTCGTCTCAAGCGCCCTTCGCGCGTCGGAGGCGGTCCGCGCCCGCCTGATCTCGTCGGCGAAGAACCCGCCATGCCAGGTATGCACCCACGCCCTCGCATGCAGCCGCCCGGCTCCTTCCAGCGTGACGAACGCGATCGCCTCGCCCGGCAGTTCCCGGTTGGCGTACTCGATCAACGGCTTCAACGGCGCCGACTCGGCCTCATACCGCGCCATCCGCGCCTGCTCCGTGATCGGTTCGATGATGAAGTCCCTGTGATACCAGCCGGCGTTGGCGAAGTACAGCAGGTTCAGCCCGCACACCGCCGCCATCAGCCATTTCCACTGCACAGTCTCCGATGCCTTGCCGATCGCCAGCGTCCACAGCAGCAGCGCGCCATACATATAGCGGATGTACGGCTGCCCGAAGAACACAATGACAATCTCCGCCGCCCCCAGCGCCAGCGCCGCCCGCATCATCACGTCCCGCCGCCGGATGAAGGCGTAAACCGTCGCCGGCATCAACGCCAGCCATTGGAACCCAAACCCTCCGCCGGGGCTCTCGCAATAGAGCGTCGTCCTGAACGTCATGTCCCACAGCGACCGCCAGTTCAACGTCTGCGTGAACCGGACATCCTCCAGGTTCTTCTCCGACGGGTAATACGGCGATTTGAAGATCCCGTTGAAATACGGGAAGAACGGATTGCCGGTCCTGACGATCTCTTCGACATACGCCATGGTCCCGGTGACCAGGAACAGCACCGCCGGCTTCCACTGCTTCGATTTCCACATCGCCCACGCGACGATCGGAACCGCCATCGGCACGGCCATCAGTTTGCATGCCGACGCCCCCCCGGCCAGCAGCGCCACCGCCCACGCCTGCGGCTCATCGTCCCAGGCCAATAGAAACGCCGCTAATAACAGATACGCCCAGACGTTCTCGACAAACAGGCTGCCGGTGGCCAGCATCACCAGCGGCGTCGATGCCCAGAGCGCCGCCGCCGCCGTCCCCGCCCGTTTCGAAACCAGCCCTGTTGTCAGCGCCAGCAGGGCGAAGTTCATCAGCCGCGCGCCCTTTTCCTCGCCGAACAGCCAGGTGAGCGACCACACCCAGTCCCCGCCCATCGGCATCGCCGCCCAGGCGAATTCGGTCACATCAAACGGCCAGCTCGCATACGCCGCAATCCGCGCCGGCGCCAGCAGGTGCCACGACAACCCGTCCGCGCTCACCTCCGGCTTGAACGCCAGCAGGAAGTGGGCAGTCAGGATCACCATCAGCGCCGCGGTCCACGCTCTCTCCCCTGCCGTCTCCGCCTCGCCCATTGCCGGCAACTTCAGCCCTCGCGCCGCCGCCCAGACAATCGGAACCGCCGTCAACATCCACCACACCCACGCGAAGTTGATCGGAAACCGCACCAGGATGTGGAACAGGACAATCCACCCGGCCAGTCCCAGAGCCGTCGAGATCAACGCTTCCTCGATGCGCGGGAACAACAGCCTGCCCGCCGCCCAGCACGCCGCCAGCGTCCAGACCACCGCCGCCACCGCCGCCGGCCCGCCCGCCGCCACCCCATACACCACCCATGCCGCCACGAACCACACCACAATACGCCTCGCCTT
>JACZJQ010000078.1 GCA_014860455.1 Bryobacteraceae bacterium
GTGTTCGCCGACGATGTTGACGATGGGGGAGCGGGCTTTGCGGGCGTTGTGAAAGTTGGAGAGGGCGTTGGCGAGTCCGGGGCCGAGGTGGAGCAGGGTGGCGGCAGGGCGGCGGGTGATGCGGGCGTAGCCGTCGGCGGCTCCGGCGCATACGCTTTCATGGAGGCAGAGGACGCCGCGGACGCCATGGACGCGGTCCAGGGCCGAGACGAATTGCATCTCGGAGGTGCCGGGATTCATGAAGCAGAGGCGGATGGAGGAGGCGGCGAGGGATTCGAGGAGACACTGTGCACCGGTCATTATTGGTTTACTTCAGTTTCTGCTGCGCCGGCGGTTTGGCGGCTGCGGGAGCGGGTGGAGGATCAAGGAAGAAAGCGATGGCGCGTTCGATGGATGCGGCAGGCGCGGCGGCGTTGTCGACGTCCGGGATCTCGTGCGCCTGGAAGCCGGGGATCCGCTTCTGGAGCAGGTAGGCCCATTTGCGGGCCTCTGACGCGGCGAACAGGGTGTCGCCGGCGGCGTATTCGAACAGGAGGCGAGGAGTGCTGCCCTTGGCGGCGGCGGGGAGAGCCGTGGGGATGCCGGCGATACCGACGGCGACGGGCCATTCCCTTGACGAAGCCAAGGCGGCGTTGACGGCGGCGAAGGCGGCGGGGCCGTGGCCGATGAGCGCAATGCGGTCGGGGTCGATGGGGCGGATACGGGAGGCAATGGATTTGAGTTGTTCGAGGTCGGCTGCGTCGGGACCGTCGAAGCGGGAGTAATGGGAGCGGGCAGAAGGGGCCAGGACGGCAAAGCGGCGCTCGGAAGCGAGTCGGCGGACGAGTTCGCCCGAGCCGGGCAGGCGGTCGAGCCAGCTGGATTCATCGCCGGCGAAGCCATGAAGCAGGACGACGAGGGGAACAGGTTCGCCCGCGGGCAGGGAAGCGGGGAGGTAGAGGCGGAAGGTTCGCAGGGACTGGTCGGCGGAGGATCGGAAAGCGAGGCGGAGATCGGGTTGGCCGTCGAGCGGGTTGGCGCCAGACTGGAGGGCGGCGGCGAAGGCTTCGGCCTGGCGGATTGTGGATTCGGAGAAGGGTGCGGACCAGAAGCGCGGGGATTTGCGGTAGGCCCAGGATTCGACGATGGGGTGGGGGTCGGGCGAGCCGCCGATGGGCTGGCCGGACTCAAAGAGGGCCATGGCCTGGATGGTCCACTGGATGAACTGGAAGGCGGACTGGCTGGAGGGCGAGGAGTTGATTGCGCTATCGAGGATGAGTTCGCGGGCCTTGGCGTCGAGGGCGGATTCGCGGGCGCGCCAGGTGGGGTCGATGCGGAAGGTCCTGACTGAGGAAAGCAGAGGCTTCCCGGGAGCGGTGAAGAACGAATAGGCGAGGGTGTACTCGCCGGGCGCGAGGGTTCTTGCGGGGATCGGGATTTCGATTGAATTCTCGGGAGGGATGGGGAGTGGGTCGCTTTGCCAGAGGAGTTTTCCGGCGGAGTCGCTGAGTGTGAACTGGATGCGGACGGTGGAATCGGGGGCGGATGGGGTGCGGAAGAGGCGTTCGAGGCGGGCGTGGAGGAGCGAGCCGGGGGGCAGGACGCGGCGGTCGAGCGCGAAGTCGAGAGAGATGGCCTGATCGAGGTGGGGGCCCCATTGAACACCTTGGAAGAACGCGAGAAGGCGGCTGCCGAAGATCCAGGCGACGTTGTTGTTGTTGGCGCGGAGGGATTGTTCGGTGGCGCGGATGAGGGGAGTGAGGACGGGTTCGCGTTGGGGGGCTTTGAGGTCGGCTTGAAGTTCGAGGCGGATGGCGGCGCTGAGGGCTTCGATGTCCTGGGCGCGGATGTCGCGAAGGAAGTCAGAGGAAAAGATCAAGGGCGATGGCGCGGCGGGCTTCACCGGCTGTGGCTCCGGCGCCTGTGCGGCGGCGGTGAACACGGCGAAGACTAGAAAGAGCAGCAGGCGCATCTCAGGCATTATGCACCAGCCGGATCCAGGCGTGCTTGAGCGGCGGGGTACAATTTTGCTTTCATATGCGAAACGCGATCTCGATTCTGATGATGACGGCGCTGGTGTGCCAGGCTCAAGCGCCGGTTCCTTTGACTGTGGACGAACTGATGCGGGGGCCGGGGCTCTACGGGCACGCGCCAAAGGGGCTGAGGTGGTCTGGCGACGGGCAGCGGGTGTACTTCGAGTGGAAGCAATACTCGGATCCGCTGACCAAGGAGTTTGAGACGTGGACGGCGGGGCGGGACGGGTCAGGGTTGCGGAAGTTGAGCGACGAGGAGCGGAAGCTGGCGCCGCCGGAGACGGGCTCGGAGAGCGAAGACGGGCGGATGGTGGCGTTTGCTGAGAAGGGCGATGTGTGGGTGTATGACCGGCAGACGGACAAGCGGCGGTTGCTGATGAAGACGCGGGAGCCGGAGAGCGGGCCGCGCATGACGGCGGATGGGACACGGGTGACTTTTGCGCGGTCGGGGAATCTGTTCGCGATCCGGCTGTCGGACGGGTATGTGGAGCAGTTGACTGATATCCGGCCCGCAGGGAGCCCGCCGGCGGAGCCTAAGAAGGGGACCGAGAGCCAGGAGACGCTGAAGAAAGAGGAGCGGGCGCTGATCGTGGCGGTGGAGGAGAAAGCCAAGCGGCGTGAAGAGCAGGATGCGAAGGAGCAGAAAGAGAATCCGCGGAAGCCGTGGATCCTGCAGGCCCGGCAACAGGTTTTCACAATGCAACTTTCGCCGGATGGGCAGACTGTGGTTGCGGTGGTGAGGGAACCGGGCACGGATGCGAAGACGGCGCAGGTGCCGTTCTTCGTGACCGAGACCGGGTATACCGAGCCGCAGCCGACGCGGACGAAAGTGGGCGATGCACAGGGACGGACACGGATGGCGCTGGTGAGCGTGGAAACGGGCGAAGTGAAGTGGGTGGACCACGGGCAGAAGGTGAAGGACGACAAGGGCAAGGAGACCGCGAGAGAGGTATCGATCAGCCAGGCGCAGTTCAGCCGGGACGGCAAGTTGGCGGTGATGGCGAGGTCGGCGGACAACAAAGACCGGTGGGTGATGACGGTGGATGTGAAGACCGGCGCGGCGAAGGCGGTGGATCATTTCCACGACGATGCGTGGGTGGGCGGACCGGGATCGTTCAACCTGGGCTGGCTGGCCGATAACAAGACGGTTTTTTATCAGGGCGAAAAGGATGGGTGGTCGCATCTGTATACGGCGGATGTGGAGACGGGCTCTGTGAAGCAGTTGACGTCGGGGGCGTGGGAGGTGGGCGAGGTGTCGCTGACGCGCGACAGCAAACGGTTCCGGATGGTGACCAGCGAGCCGAGCCTGCACGAGCGGCATGTCTATGAGATGGCGGTGGAAGGCGGGGCGCGGACGCGGGTGACGGCGGCGGCGGGCATGGTGAGCTCGGTGGAAGCGTCGATGGATGATCGAACGCTGGCTGTGGTGCATAGCTATTCGAACCGTCCGCCGGAGTTGTTCGTGATGGAGAACAAGCCGGGTGCGGCGATGAAGCGGGTGACGACGTCGCCGGCGCCGGAGTTTATGGCGAGGAAATGGCTGGACACGCCGATTGTCTACATCCCGGCGCGGGACGGGGCGAAGATTCCGGCGCATCTGTACAAGCCGGCGAATGCGAAGAGAGGCGCGCCGGCGGTGATCTTCGTGCATGGGGCGGGGTATTTGCAAAACATCCATCGAGGATGGTCGCAATACGCGCGCGAATATCTGTTCCATCATTTGCTGATGGAGCGGGGCTATGTGGTGATCGACATCGACTACCGGGCGTCGGCGGGCTATGGCCGTGACTGGCGGACGGCGGTTTACCGTCACATGGGCGGCAAGGACCTGGACGACCATGTGGACGCCGCGAAGTGGCTGGTCTCAGAGCATGGCGTGGATGGGAAAAAGATCGGGGTATATGGCGGGTCGTATGGCGGCTTCATCACGTTGATGGCGCTGTTCACGCAGCCCGATGTGTTTGCCGCGGGAGCGGCGTTGAGGCCGGTGACCGATTGGGCGCATTACAACCACGGCTATACGGCCAACATCCTGAACCTGCCGCAGAAAGACCAGGAGGCGTACAAGAAGAGTTCGCCGATCTACCACGCCGAAGGGCTGAAAGGCGCGCTGCTGATCTGCCACGGCATGGTGGACGTGAACGTGCACTTCCAGGACACGGTTCGTCTGGCGCAGCGGCTGATCGAGTTGCGCAAGGAGAACTGGGAGGTGGCGGTGTATCCGGTAGAGGATCACGGATTCGTCCAGCCCACGAGTTGGGCGGACGAGTACAGGCGGATTCTGAAGCTGTTTGAGACCACGCTTATTGGACGTGGTTCAGAGTCAGCGGCGCCGAGGCGGTGAATGTGCGGCCCTCGGTGGACGTGAGCCAGCATTCAAGGACGTAGCGGCCTGCCGGGAGGGGCCCCATTCCGCCGGCTGCGTCCATAGCGGCAAGGCGGATGGTCTCGTTCCAGGTACGCTCGCCCTTGGAGACGGTGATGGAGTGGAAGTCATGGGTGAAGGCGCGGCCGTCGGAGTAGCGCCAGACGACATTGCCATGGTCGTTCCAGAGAACCAATTCGTAGACCTGGCCGTTGGAGAAATCGAAGGTGAGGGGATCCGGGGTTGTGTTGCGGAGCGTGATGCGGGCGTTGACCTGGGGGATGGCGTTTTCGGGCACGATGGGCGGCATCAGGTTGGCGGTGTAGGTGGAGCGGTCGAGGGAGAGCGAGAAGGAAAGCTCGGGGGCGGAGATGACGGTGACGCCGAGTCGGGCATAGACGAGGTCGTAGCGGCGGGATCCGGCGATTGTTTGGGTGGTGCGGCTGACGAGGCCGATCCAGGGCAGGAAGTAGTCGGTTTCGACGCCGGCGTCGGCGCAGGTGCCAGGGCCATAGCGGATATGGAGGACGCACTTGAATTGGCCGATGGGGCCGGAGTACTCGGCGGCGCGGGAGACGACGGTGCTGGTGGGGCTGCAGAGATCGACCGACGACTCGGATGTCGCACCAGGCTCGGCGGCGGTGTCGAGATAGAGGCGCTCGGATGAGGTCTGTTCATCCCACATCATGATGCGGCCGTCTTCGGCGTTGCGCAGCCAGAGAGGGCTGACGGCGGGCACTGGGACTGTGTCGCTTGGGGAAAGCGGGGTGGCCGAGATCAAGCCCGTGGTCTGGCCCTCGGTGACTACGGAGTAATAAGTTCGTTCGTCGAAGGTGGCGGTGCGATCGACGCGGACGGTATAGCTGGCCGATGCGCCGGCGTCCGAAGTGCGATAGATCCAAGTGTTGCCCACTTGGAGCGGCAGCCAGACGGTCTGCGCTCCGAGGGTGGCGCAGAGCAGGAGGCTAACAGTAGTAATTTTTGTCCCAAGCATGGCGACGTAGAACCTCCATGATAGGGACCGGGATGGGTCCCATGTTGGAGACGGAGATGTTGGCCTGAACGTTGCGGATTTTTCTCATCCCTGGGATCACGGTGGAGACGGCCGGGTGGGTGAGGACAAAGCGCAGAGCGGTGGAGGCCAGGGGTTCGATGACGCCGGCGGCATCGAGATCGGCGCGCAGGGCGTTCACTTTCTCGAAGACCTCCTGGACGCGGTCGCCTCGGAAGTAGAAGGCGCGGAACTCCTCGGGGTCGAACTGGATGCCGGGCACGATGGAGCCGGTGAGGGCGCCTTCGTCGAGCGGGCAGCGGGCCAGGACGCCGATGTTGTGTTCGAGGCAGAGTGGATAGAGGTTGCGTTCGGGCGACTGGTCGAAGATGTTGTGGATGACCTGGACGGTGTCGATGAGACCTGTGCGGATGGCGGAGAGGGCGGAATCGGGCTGATGGTCGTTGATGGAGATGCCAAAGAAACGGACCTTGCCGGCTTTCTTGAGATCTTCGATGGCGCGGCGCCAGTCGTCGCTGTCGAGCCATTCAGGGTTCCAGACGTGGAACTGCTGGAGGTCAAGGCAATCGGTGTCGAGGTTGAGGAGAGAGGTTTCGGTGGATTCGACGATGTAGTCGTAGGGGAAGACTTCGCTGAGCTGGATGCCAGGTTGGGCGGGCCACACGCGGTTCTTGGGCGGGGCCTTGGTGGCGACGGTGGCGGCGATGCCGGTTTCCTTCAGAGTCTGTGAAATCAGCTTTTCTGAGTGACCGTCGTTGTAGGCCAGTGCTGTGTCGATGAAGGTGAGGCCGTTTTCAAGAGCGTGGCGGAGAGCGGCGACGGCATCGTCTTCCGTGTGGCCGCGCCATTGGTTGCCGCCGAGGCCCCAGGCACCGAAGCCGACTTCGGAGATTTCCAGGCCAGTCCGTCCAAGAGTCCGTTTTTTCATTGTCTTCATCGTAGCCCTTTGGCGTGGGGGATGAAACCGTATCTTCCGGGTGTGCATCATGGCTGTTGGAAGCTGGATGAAGGGCTGAAGAAGGAATGGCAGAATAGGGCGATGGCATTGAGGATCATGCTGGCGGCAATTCTGCTGGCCACGGGCGGCTGGGCGCAGAGCATCCGGCTGTATCTGAAGGACGGCAGCTTCCATCAAGTGCGCGAGTACAAACTGGTGGAGGACCGGGTGAGGTATTACTCCACCGAGCGGCGCGACTGGGAGGAGATGCCGGCGGAGTTGGTGGACCTGAAAAAGACAGAGGCCGAGATCAAGGCGGCAGTGGAGCGGGACCGGAAAGAGGCGGCGATTCTCGATGCCGAGGAAAAGTTCGACCGGGCACAGAAGGAGGAGATCGGGCGGGTGCCTTTGGAGGCAGGGGTTTACCGGGCGGTGGGCGAGAGGATGGACGTGATCAAAGAGGCGGAGTTGCGGCTGGAGTCGAGCAGGAAGCGGACAATTCTGAAGCTGATCACGCCGGTTCCGATTGTGCCGGGCAAGACGTTCGTGGAGATTGCGGGCGTCAAGGCGGCGTACGAGGTGGACGAGCCGAGGCCGCAGTTTTACTTCCGGCTGGCGAGGATGGAGAGGTTCACGCTGGTAAAGATGACGCCGAGGAAACAAGCCCGGCTGCTTGAGACCTGGAGCATCGAGCCGATGAGCAAGATCGTCTTCGCCGACCGGCAGGAGGTGGAGATCTTCCGTCAGGAGATGCGCGAGGGGTTGTACAAAGTATGGCCGGTGAAGGATCTGGAGCCGGGCGACTATGCGTGGATCGAATATGTCGAGGGGGAAGGCAAGACGCAGGCGTGGGACTTCCATGTGAGGCGGAAGTAGCTGCGGACGGGTGGTCCTGAATTGTTAGTGCAGACTGGGCGGGGTGCGCCCGATGAGTGGGGTAACAGCAGTCAAATCATTGAAGAATCGGTCCGACGGCGGAAGAGCCGTACTCAACTGGACCGGAGGGTGGTCTATTGATGAAACGGTGTCATTCCGTGCACAGTCCAATAAGGTGGAGGCAGTCATGCCGGCGACGCTGAACAAGACATACACCACCTACGGGCTTTCGCTGTGGCGATGGGTGTCGGCATCGCTTGTGGAACGGGACTCGCTGGTGCGGGAGCGGATCGACGCCGAGTTGGAGATGGTGCTGGAAGACGCCGGGCTGTACCGGGCGCCGGATGGCGTGGATCCGGACCTGCTGCTGCGTTACGAGGCGGCGCCAGGGGTGCTGGTGGCCGAGCTTGTGGATGCGCGAACCAACGAGGGTGTTTGGAAAACCGACATGCGCGGCGATGCCAGGGCACAGGCTGAGGAGCCGCTAAGAACCGCCTGGCGCGTCTGAGCGTGGATTCGACATTCCGCGCCACTCACTGAACAGGACATTTTGAATTCCGAGGCGGGCCAGGGCGCGTCCGACCGTGACGTTGACGATATCGTCGATGGTCGTGGGGCGGGCATAGAAGGCCGGGACCGGGGGCATGATGACGGCTCCGTTCTCGGCGGCCTGCGACATCAGCCGCAGATGGCCGGCATGGAGCGGCGTTTCGCGGACCATCAGGACGACCGGGCGTCCTTCCTTGAGTTGAACGTCGGCGGCGCGGCTGACCAGGTCGGCGGAGTAGCAGTTGGCGATGGCCGACAGCGACTTGATGGAGCACGGGGCGACGATCATGCCAAGGGTTTCGAAGGACCCGGAGGCGATGGGCGCGCCGATGTTGGATGGCGGGTGGACGACGGAGGCGAGCGACTCGACGTCGCGCGGCGAGAGGCTGGTCTCCTGAGCGATGGTGGCTCGGGCGGCGGCGGTGAGCACGAGATGGGTTTCGATCTCAGGGCGCGAGCGGAGGGCTTCGAGGGTGCGGATCCCGTAGATGGCGCCGGAAGCTCCGGTGATGGCGACGATCAGCCGTTGGGGCATGTCACTTTCCAGATTCGCTCAGTTTGAGATCGATTCGCTGAACAAATCGGCGAGGCGGCGGACATCCGGCGAATCCTCGCCGGTACAGGCGATGAGATTCGACAGTGGATCGGAAGCGCCGGCGGGGGCGTAAGCGACCATGGCGCGGTGAAGTGCGGATTCGACGGCCTGTTCGGCGCGGAGTTCGGCGTACCAGAGCAGTCGCTTGATGCCGGCTTTGAGATCCTCGTCGAGCTTGCGGTGCTTGGAGATGGACCGGCGGAGCTGGCGGATGGGCGTGACTGCGTCGGAGTCGAGGATTTCGATGGCGCGGCGGGCGTGGGGCCAGAAATCAGGGGTGAGAGCGCGGCCGAGGTGGGCGGCCCAGGCGCAGAGCAGGAGACAGTTGACGTTCCAGCCGCGCGAGTCCTGCAGGGCGAGGCAGGTTTTGGCAACGCCGGGACGTTCGTACAGGGCGGCGCAGAACTGGATGAAACCGGACGCCGACGGTTCGTACTGGATCATTTGAGTCCGCAGGCGCGCCAGAAGTCCTGTTTCATCGCCTCGCCGTCGATATCGGTGTAGACATGGACGTCGCGGGAGCGGTTTTCGGGCGGGGTCTTGAACAAGCCCTCCTTGGCGAGATCGGGGCGGGCCAGGGCTTCGATGAGGGCGAGGTCCCACATGATCCAGGAGCTGGCCTGCGGGCTGTGGGAGAGCCAGCGGGCTGCGATGTAGTCCCAGACGCCGCCCTTGCCGGAGAGGCGGGCCAGGGTATCGGCCTGTTCGAAAACGAGCTTCTTGCAGACGTTGGCGGGCATGATGTGGAGCTCGAGGCCGTCGAGGTTTAGCAGGTAGTTGAAGGCGTTGAGGTCGTTGCGGACGTTGAATTCATCCTTGTTCCAGATGCCGGTCGAGGAGTCGTAATGGGCGGCCATGGAATAGCAGCGGACCTTGGAGACGATTTCGGGGGCGAGTTTGAGGGCAGAGGCGACGTTGGTGACGGCGCCGATAGAGACGATGGAGAGCTTCTCGGACTTGGCGGCCAGGGCTTCGCGGATCATGAGGCGGGCGGCGGGGGTGTCGCGCGGATCGTCGCCGCCCCAGGGCTGGCCCATGATCATTTCGGCGCCGATGGGGGCGGGGATGGACTGGCGGCCCATGAGGCGGAGGATGTCGTCGTTGAGGCGCTGGCTGTGTTCGACGGAGTTGGCCGGCGACAGGCGGGTGTGCCATTGGGCGGAAGACAGGCCGGCAACGTCGAAGGAGGGTTCGAGAAGGGCGCGGGCGATGGCGTAGAGGTCGTCGATTTCGTTGGCGGTGTCGGCGTCGACGATCATGCGGCGGCGGGCGGCGCCGCGGGCGAGCGAGAGGGCGAAGGCGGTGGAGGTGGCGCGGGAAAGGAAGGATCGCCGGTTCATGATGGTCTCAAGATACCAAGGGAAGGGTATTGACGGATGCGGAACGAGTGATAGAGTGCAATCTATGTCCGGATCAAGACGAACCTTTCTGTCGGCCATGACGGCTGCATCGTATGCGCGGGTGATGGGGGCGAACGAACGGGTAAGGTTGGGCCTGATCGGCTGCGGGTTGATTGGCCTGCGCCATCTGGCGGATTTCAAGAGGCTGCCGGACTGCGAGATCACCGCCGTCTGCGACGTCTATCAGGCGCGTGTCGATCAGGCGAGGGCCGATGCCGGGCAGCAGGCGCGGGGATTCCAGGATTTCCGCAAGGTGCTGGACGACAAGCAGGTGGACGCCGTCGTGATCTCGACGCCGGATCACTGGCACGCGCTGCAGACGATCATGGCATGCGCTGCGGGCAAGGATGTGTTCGTCGAAAAGCCGATGACGCTGTTCATCAAAGAGGGCCGGTGGATGACGACCGCGGCGAGGCGGTACAACCGAATAGTCCAGGTGGGGACGCAGGGCAGGAGCGGGACGCACTTCCAGGAGGTGATCCCGATGCTCAAGGCCGGCGTGGCGGGCAAGATCCATTCGGTGCGGTTCAGTTCCTACCGCAATGTCATGCCGGGCTTTGGGCGGCCGGTGGCTTCGGCTCCTCCGCCGGGATTGGACTATGACCTGTGGTTGGGTCCGGCGCCGGCGCGGCCCTATTCGCCGCACCGCGGGCTGTATCACTTCCGCTGGTTCTGGGACTATTCGGGCGGGCAGATGACCAACCTGGGCGCGCACGACATGGACCTGGTGCACTGGCTGTTGGGGGTGAAGGCGCCGAAGTCTGTCTACTCGGCGGGCGGCAGGTATGCGCTGGAGGACGACGGCGAGACGCCCGACACGCAAGATGCGATCTGGGAGTATCCGGGGTTCATTGTCGAGGCGTCGATCCGCGAGGCTTGCAGCGGCAGGCAGCGGACAGGCACGGGCACATCGGCGAGTCTGGCTGGGGTGCATCTGTGCGGGACCAAGGGGATTCTGGCGGTATCGAGGGGCGGATATCAGTATGTCCCGGATGCGCGGATTGCGCCCGAGTCGGCGATCCCGGCATGGTCGAACCCGGCGCTGCATCCGCAACCGGCGAAGATCGAGCCGTCGCTCTACGGTGAGGCGAAGCAGGGGCGGGGAACGTCGCCCGAGCCGATCGACCTCCATGCCCGGCATTTCCTGGATTGCCTCAAGTCACGGCAGCGGCCGAACGCCGATGTCGAGGACGGGCACGAGATCTCAGTGGCCTGTCATCTGGCGAATCTGTCGATGAAATTGGGCCGGAAATTGAACTGGGATGCGCAGAAAGAAGAGGTTATCGGCGATCGGGAGGCCAATACGCATCTGGTGAGGCCGTACCGGAAGCCGTGGGACGACGTGTTGAGGAGTTTCAAGCTGTGACACGGCGGGAGTTCGTCGGATCGGCGAGTGTGGCGGCGATGCAGGGTAGCCGGCGGAGCGGGCTGGGATTGTCGCCGGACTGTTTCGTGATCGCCAGGCCGCCGAGGACGGCTCTGGAGTATCTGGACAAAGCCGCATCGGCAGGGGCGGCGGGGGTGCAGTCGGCGCTGGCGTCGCACGATGCGGAGTACTTGAAGAAAGTCAGGGCGACGCTTGAGCAGCGGGGGATGTATCTGGAGATCGCCACCCGGCTGCCGGGCGAGGATACGTCTGAGTTTGAAGCCACGGTGAAGTCGGCCAAGGAGGCAGGGGCGGAGTGTCTGAGAAGCGTCTGCCTGTCGGGGCGGCGCTATGAGACATTCAACACGCTGGAAGAGTGGGAGGCGTTTGTCGCGGATTCGCGAGCGAAATTGGCCAGGGCGGTGAAGATTGTCGAGCGCCACCGGTTCCCGCTCGGGCTGGAGAACCACAAAGACTGGACGATTGAGGAGATGGTCCCGCTGCTGAAGGGCTATTCAAGCGAGTATCTGGGGGCGTGCATTGACTTCGGCAACAATATGTCGCTGCTCGACGGGGCCGAAGAGTTGGTGGAGGCGCTGGCGCCGTTTGTGGTGAACACCCATATCAAGGATATGGCGGTGGAGGAGTACGAGGACGGGTTCCTGCTGGCCGAGGTGGCGCTGGGGCGGGGGATTGTGGATTTGAAACGGTGCGTGGCGGCGGTGAGGCGGGTGAAGCCGAAGGTGCGGTTTTCGCTCGACATGCTGACGAGGGACCCGCTGAAGATCCCGTGCCTGACCGAAAAGTACTGGGTGACGTTCACCGAACGGAATGGGAGGCATCTGGCGCGGGCGCTGGCGGAGGTGCGAAAGAAGAAAGGGGCCTCTCCGCTGGCGCGGGTGACGGGATTGGACCGGGGAATGCAGTTGAAGGCGGAGTTTGAGAACGTGACGGTGTCAGTTGCGTACGCGCGAGATCAACTTGGGATATTCGCATAAGTAATTGACATAAGGGCACATACGTTGATCCTGCAAACGCGCGGCGCAGTCGATGGCACCGATTTTGCGTGGTCATGTTGACACCCCACGGGCGCGTTGTGTATTCTGGGAAGGTTTGCGGAGTGCGTTCTTCCGCTCCTGGTGACCCTTCCTGTGGGTTGGAAACAGTCCGAACGGGAAGCCGACTAGGAGCCCGCCCCGAGGCCCCGGTGGACTTAGCGCTACTGGCAGGGCATGGGCGAGTCCCGAAGCGACCCTCTAGATTTGGCTTGTAGCCGGTTACCGGTTGCGGGCCATGACAGAAGCGGGATCCTCCCGATTATTGATTTTGTTTTGAACTGAGGCCAGGCATCGGCATGTGTGCGCAAGTGCGCGGCCGGCTGCAAGGCTCAACGACGCATCAGAAGACAGCAAAAGGCAGAGGTTAGTGCGTGCCAACGTTTAATCAGCTTGTTCGCAAGGGGCGAAAGCCGACGGTCTACAAGACTGCCAGTCCTGCCCTGCAGAAGTGTCCCCAGCGGCGCGGTGTTTGCACCCGCGTCTACACGACGACGCCGAAGAAGCCGAACTCGGCGCTGCGAAAAGTGGCCCGTGTGCGGTTGACCAACGGCATTGAAGTGACGACCTACATCCCAGGCGTCGGGCATAACCTGCAGGAGCACTCGATCGTGCTCATCAGGGGCGGCCGCGTGAAGGATTTGCCGGGCGTGCGCTATCACATCGTGCGCGGGACTTTGGACGCGGCGGGAGTTTCGGGCCGCATGCAGAGCCGGTCGAAGTACGGCGCGAAGCGTCCGAAAGCCGGCGCGCAGGTTAAGAAGAAGAAGTAAGGAAGAGGGAGTAGAGATATGTCTCGACGCCGTGGGGCAGAATCCCGAGAGATCCAACCGGATCCGGTTTACAACTCGACTCTCGCATCGAAGTTCATTAACTCGATGATGTGGGAGGGCAAGAAGACCATCGCGCAGGGCATCTTCTACAACGCCCTGGAGGCGATCCAGGAGAAGGCGCAGGACGATCCGCTGAAGCTCTTCAAAAAGGCCGTGGAGAACGCCAAGCCGCTGCTGGAAGTGAAGACGCGCCGCGTGGGCGGCGCCAACTATCAGGTTCCGATCGAAGTTCCGCAGAACCGCCGCACTTCGCTGGCGATCCGCTGGATCCTGAACGGCGCCCGTTCGCGGGCCGAGCGCGGCATGGCCGAGAAGTTGGCCGGTGAGCTGCTGGATGCCGCCAACATGCGCGGCGCGGCGATCAAGAAGAAGGATGACGTCCACCGCATGGCCGAAGCCAATAAGGCCTTCGCCCACTTCCGCTGGTAGACCAAAGCAAGAGGAGAAATTCCAGGCCGACGCGCTTGAACTGAACGTATGCCACGCATTATCGCACTCGAGAAGATGAGAAATATCGGCATCATGGCCCACATTGATGCCGGTAAGACCACCACGACCGAGCGCATCCTTTACTACACCGGCCGGAACTACAAGATCGGCGAAGTCCACGATGGCACGGCCACGATGGACTACATGGTGCAGGAACAGGAGCGTGGTATCACGATCACTTCAGCAGCGACCACCTGCTCCTGGCGCGACTGCCAGATCAACATCATCGACACTCCAGGCCACGTGGATTTTACGGCTGAGGTTGAGCGTTCCCTGAGAGTGCTGGATGGCGCCGTGGCGGTGTTTGACGCCGTTGCGGGCGTCCAGCCGCAGTCCGAGACGGTGTGGCGGCAGGCGGATAAGTATTCTGTCCCGCGCGTCTGCTTTATCAACAAGATGGACCGCATGGGCGCCGACTTCTTCCACGCCTTGGACACCATCGTCGAGAAGTTGCAGGCGCGGCCGGTGGCGATTCAGATTCCCGTGGGCGCTGAAGACCAGTTCAAGGGCATTGTGGATCTGATCACGATGAAGGCCCGGATCTGGAAGGAAGAGACCCTCGGCGCCGCGTATGAAGACGGCGAGATCCCGGCCGAACTGGTTGAGAAGGCCAATGAATTTCGCGAGAAGATGATCGAGGCCGCCGCCGAGAGCGACGACCACCTGATGGACAAATACCTGGGCGGCGAGCCGTTGAGCGAGGCCGAGATCATCATGGGCCTCAGGAAAGGCACCATCGCGCAGACGATCTTCCCGGTGTTCTGCGGTTCGGCGTTCAAGAATAAGGGTGTCCAGAACATGCTGGACGCTGTTGTCGACCTGCTGCCTGGCCCGCTGGAAGTTCCTCCGGTGGAAGGCCGCTCGATCGAGAATCCGGAAGAGATTATTGTCCGCAACTGCGACGACCAGGAGCCGTTCTCGGCGCTGGTCTTCAAGATCATCACCGACCCGTTCGTGGGCCAGTTGGTCTTCATCCGGGTGTATTCGGGCAAGCTGTCGGCGGGCGAGACGATTCTGAATGTTGCCAAGAACCGCGAAGAGCGGGTCGGCCGTCTGGTGAAGATGCACGCCAACAAACGCGAGGAGATCTCGGAATTGTGGGCGGGCGACATTGCCGCCGTGGTCGGACTGAAGTCTGTCGGCACGGGCGATACGATCTGCGACCGGAACAAGCCGGTGCTGCTTGAGTCGATCGTTTTCCCTGAGCCGGTGATCCAGTTGGCCATCGAGCCGAAGACGAAGACTGACCAGGAAAAGCTGGGCATGGCGATTGCCAAGCTCGTGAATGAGGACCCGACGCTGCGCATCTCCACCGACCAGGAGACGGGCCAGACGATTCTGGCCGGCATGGGCGAGTTGCACCTGGAAATCATCGTCGACCGGCTGCAGCGCGAGTTCAACGTGGGCGCCAACGTTGGCAAGCCGCAAGTGGCCTACCGAGAAACGATCCGCAACGCTTCGCCGGGCGAGGGCCGGTTTGTGCGCCAGACGGGCGGCCGAGGCCAGTACGGCCATGTGAAGATCCGGGTTCAGCCGAATCCCGGCGAGGGTTACGCGTTCAAGAACGCCGTGGTGGGCGGCACGGTGCCGAAGGAATTCGTCGGGCCGGCGGAGAAGGGGATCGTCGAGGCCCTGGAGGGCGGCATTCTGGCCGGCTACCCGATGGTGGATGTGAAGGTCGAGTTATACGACGGCAGCTACCATGACGTGGACTCCTCGGAGATGGCGTTCAAGATCGCCGGATCGATGGCGATCAAGGATGCGGTCAAGAAGGCCAAGCCGGTTCTGCTTGAGCCGGTGATGAGCGTCGAAGTGGTGGTGCCGGACGAGTATATGGGTTCTGTGAATGGCGATCTGATCAGCCGGCGCGGCCGGTTGGAGGGCGTCGAGATGAAGGGCGGCACGCAGATCATCAAGGCGATGGTTCCGCTGTCGGAGATGTTCGGCTATGCCACGGAGCTGAGGTCGCGCACACAGGGCCGCGGCAGCTTCACGATGCATTTTGCGAGATACGAAGAGGCGCCGGCCTCGATCGCCGAAGAGGTGGTCAGCCGGATGAAGGGCCAGTAGGCCCGATCGTCAGGGCCGGGTAGAGGCACGCAGGTACGAGTTCGCTAGAGGAGACAAGGTATGGCGAAAGAGAAATTTGATCGCAGCAAGCCGCACGTCAATGTTGGCACGATCGGGCACATCGATCATGGCAAGACGACGTTGACGGCGGCCATCACGAAGGTTCTGGCCAAGAACAATCCGAAGGTTTCGTTCCGGAGC
>JACZJQ010000079.1 GCA_014860455.1 Bryobacteraceae bacterium
GGACTACATCGAGGTGGTGGGCAAGGGCGAACCGCTTCCCTGCCCCGCGCTGCCAATGCTGGCCATTCCGACCACCGCCGGGACGGGCAGCGAGGCGACGCGCAACGCCGTGCTACAGGACGAGTATCGCAAGGTGAAGGCGAGCATCCGCCATGCGTCCATGGTCCCGGCGATTGCGTTGATCGATCCGGACCTGACACTATCCGCGCCGGCGCAGGTGACGGCGGCAACGGGACTGGACGCGCTGACGCAGTTGATCGAACCGTTTGTCAGCAGCAGGGCCAATCCGATCACCGACCCGCTGTGTGCCGAGGGGATCCACCTTGTCGCCGAGGCGCTGCCGAGGCTGTTCCGCAACGGCGTCGACGCCGATGCGCGGGCGATGATGAGTTGGGCGAGCCTGCTGGGCGGCATCTGTCTGGCCAACGCGGGCTTGGGCGCGGTGCATGGACTGGCGGCGCCGGTGGGTGCGATGTATGGCGCGCCGCATGGGGCGGTGTGCGCGGCGATGCTGCCGCACGTGATGGCGGCGAACATAGCGGCGCTGCCCGCCGGACATCCAGCGGCATGGCGATATGCGTTGATCGAAAGGTGGGTGGACGCCGCCGAACTGGTCAGGAGGTCGGGCGTGCCGGGGCTGGGGGCATGGGGCGTGGGCGAAGGGGACTTCGAGGAGATTGCCGCCAAGGCGGCTGCGGCGTCGAGCATGAAACCCAACCCGGTAGCGCTGACCGAGGAAACGCTGCGGGCGATTCTTGCCGCTTCACTCTAAAGGGCGGCAGCGCGGACTCGCCCACCGGGCGCCTCAGCGTTCGTAACCTAGAGAAAAACCCCGCCGCCGATTGCTCGGAGGCGGGGCTCTTCTTGTGCCTGCAGGATGGGTTTAGTAGTACGGAGCCGGAGTGACAAGCATGATGCGGATCAGCTTGGTCACCGAGACGCCGCTACTTGAGGTGACGGTCAACTGGACGAGGTACTCACCGGTGTTCTGGGTGAGTTTCACCGTAGTGGCGGCCGAGTTGGGGCTGCCGAAGGTGACGTTGCGAGGCGCGTTGCCTCCGATGTACTCCCACTTAAAGGTGAGAGCGCCGCCGTCGGGATCGGTGGATCCGGAGGCGTCGAAGACGTGGTCAAGCAGTTGCGTCGTGAAGTAGGGCGCAATGTTAAGGACCACGTTCGGCGGCCGCTGGCCGCTTACCCTCACCGTGATCGACTGCGTCGCGGTGTTCCTTGCGCCGCGGGCGGTGAGAGTGTAGGTGGTGTCGGCTTGCGGCGTGACGTCAAGCTGTCCGTTCGGCGTGACGGCTCCGATACCGGAGATCGAGACTTCGACCGCGCCGGAGGTGGCCCAGGTGAGTCGCACCGGATCGCCGGGATTGACCGTCTGCGACGGCGAAGCGGTGAACGACAGCACGCGGGCCGTGGGCTGGACCGTGATGGTGACGCCGGCGGTGGAGGTGCCGTACTGGTTGGTGGCGGTGAGCGTGTAGGTCCGGGTCTCCGTGGGCCGGACGATGGCGGAGCCGCTGGGGGCAACCTTGCCGAGGTCGGTGATCTCGACACTGTCGGCGCCTTCCACCTGCCATGTCAGCGTGGTCCCTTCGCCGTCGCCGATATCCACCAGCGTTGAAGTGAAGGTGCCGATGGTGGGCGCAGAGCCGGCCGGGGTGACGGTGACAGTGACGGTGGAGTTGGTCTCACCGGTCTGGTTGGTTACCGTGATGGTGTACGTGGTGGTCTCCTTCGGCGACACCGAGAGTGTGCCGGTGGGGTTCACCTGGCCGAAGCCGGAGATGCTGACCGTCTGGGCGTTCTCGGTCTCCCAGACCAGGTTGGAGGACTCGCCAACCTTGATTGTGGACGGCGCGGCAGTGAAGCTGACCACGCGGGCCGTGGGCTGGTCGACGATGACCTGGACGGTATCCTTCACCTCACCGGCCTTGTTCTTGGCGGTGATGGTGTAGGTGGTCGTCACGGTCGGGGTCACCTGGATCGAGCCGGAGGAGGCGTTGACGCTGCCGACCCCGGAGATCTCAACCGAATCGGCGTTCTGGGCCTGCCAGGTGAGGGTGACCGTCTCGCCGGGCCTGATGCGCGACGGCGTGGCGGTGAACTTAGTGACCGCAACCTTCGGCGTCTCGCGGACGCTGACCGAGGTACGGGCAAGCGCAGCCAGTCCGAGCGAGTCGGTCACCGTGAGGCGGAAGCTGTAGTTCTGACCCTCAGCGCCGGTGAAGGTGGCCTTGGACTCGTTGCTGCCGGTCAGGCTGACCGACGGGCCGGCGATCTGATTCCACTGGTAGGTAACCGAATCGCCGTCTGGATCGTAGGATGCCGAACCATCGAGGGTGATGGTGCCAGCCGCGACGCCGAGTTGATCGGGTCCGGCGTCGGCGATGGGTGCATCGTTGCCGGTGCGGACGCGGCGGGTGAGCAATTCATAGCGCACCCTGGGCACGTCGACCGGGACGGGCCGGTCTGAGGCAAACATCTCCTTGGCGCCGGAGTAGTCGCCAAACAGGACGCCGCCGGTGATGCGGCCATAGGTCTTGTTGACGGCGACGAGGGTTTCGTTCCAGCCGCCCTCGATGCTGACGGCCACCCTGTTATTGATGGGCTGGATGAGGCGGATGGTGCCGCCGGGCTTATCGCTGCCGCCGTGCATATTCAGGTAGCCGAGGTTGCCTTCGAGGGTGGTATTGCGGCCAAGGACCACCGACGCCGAACCGCCGGCCTGGTCTACGGTCCGCAGATAGGACTCGAGGAAGACGTTGCGCGAAATCGCTGCGCGACCCATCACGGCCTCGTTCATGAAGGCCTTGGTGCCGAAGAAGCCGACTCGGCCGCGTTTAAAGATGTAGTCGAGGGTGAAGGCCGCCTGGCCGAGCGTGCCGCCCTGCTGGAATTGATCGAGGCGGACGTGCTTGAAGCTGGCAAACGCGCCGAACTGGGCCCGCTGATGGAAGCGGTTGACCAGACCGAAGTCGCCCTGGGCCTCCTGGCGGTCGCGGAAGTAGAAATACTCGCCCTGGCCCTGGAAGGCGTACTTGTCGCCGAACGGCGCGAAGTAGCGGCCGCGACCCTGGAAGGTGACCTTGCGGTCCTGGTCCGCGCCGAGGTTGACGCCAAGAATGGAGAAGCGAGGATTCTCATCCTGAACCTTGCGGAACTCGGTCTCGACAGTGCGCTGGACTTCCTGTGGAGTGGCGCCCTTGGGCAAGGCCTGGACGGCAGCCTGGGTGGCTGCGCCGGCGCCTTTGAGGGCATCGACTTCAGCCTTGAGCCTGTTGTTATCGTTCTTCAGATCGCCGAGCATCTTGGCGATGTCGTCGAGTTTGTCGAGTTTACGAAGGATATCGTTGAGACTCTGGGTATAGTCTGGGCATTTCGCCTCGATGGCCTTGATCGCCTCGCCCACGCTGCCCGCCGGGCCAATCGCGTTGCCCTGGGCGTCGAGGGCGGTCATCACCACGCGGCGGTTGATCCAGCGGCCTGCTTTTGTGGAGTTTTCGACACGGGGCCGGCGCTTGCCGCGAGGGACGATTTCAATCTGCGCCGCACGGGCGCCGTACTTCAGCAGAAAGGCCCTGACGGCTTCACATCGTCGCTGGGAGAGGTTTTCGTTATACTTCTCTCCGCCGATGGAATCGGTATGGCCGTCCAGTTTGACCTTGAAAGCCGCATTCTGGTTCAGAAGTTCCGCCAGCCGCAGGAGGCTGGGGAATCCGTCTGTCAGGATGGCCGAGTCGAAATCGAAGTTGATTTCTTCCCAGTCGTTCTTCGAAGCATTATCAACCAGGAACTGCCCTGTCACCATACCGGCAATCGCCAGCAGAACAACCAGTATCCTGGTTACGCGCGAGGCTGCAGTAGTCACCGTTTCCCTCCTCCTTGGCCGTGCACAAACGCCCGGTCATAGTACTTCGGACTTGTTTCAGAGTATATCCGAGAACAGTGCAACAATGGAAGGGGTGGCCGGACGGGCAGTCGCGGCCCGTGTTTGCCTGGCTCATTTGGGCTGGGTGCAGCGGGTCGAGGAAAGTCCGGTCTCCATAGGGCAGCGTGCCGGCTAACGGCCGGGGGGGTTCGCTCAAAGCGGACTTCACGGAAAGTGCCACAGAAAATATACCGCCGGCCGCCCTTCGGGGTGGCAGGTAAGGGTGAAATGGTGCGGTAAGAGCGCACCGCGCATCGGGCAACCGGTGTGGCAGGGCAAACCCCACGCGGAGCAAGGCCAAATAGGGGAGGATGCGGCGGCCCGCCGCGCTCGACTTCCGGGTAGGCTGCTAGAGCCCGTCAGCAATGGCGGGCCTGAGATGAATGACTGCCACCCCCAAAAGGGGTACAGGAACCGGCTTACAGTCCGGCCACCCAATTTGATTTGTTTACGCCGCCGCGGATTAAAACCGTGGTACCGGCCGCCGCCAGGATGCTACAAAAGGATGATTCCAACAGGAGGATCATTCTGATGAAACGTCTTGCCGCGGCCGTTTTGTTCTGCCTGCCGGTGATGGCCCAAGCGCCGGCTAACCCGATCAGCGCCGACTTGAAATCAACCTGGAACCAGATCAAGGGCTATATCGCCAAGTCCGCCGAGAAAATGCCTGAAGAACAATATTCCTTCAAGCCCACGCCCGAGGTGCGCAGCTACGGCCAGTTGCTCGGCCACATCGCCGACGCCCAATACATGATCTGCGGCGCGGCCAAGGGCGAGCAGAAGATGCTGGGGATCGAGAAATCGAAGACAACGAAGGCCGAGTTGATCGCCGCGCTCGCCGAGTCCACGGCCTATTGCGATGCCGTCTATGATGCCCTGACCGACACCTCGGGCGCCGAAACGGTGAAGATGTTCGGACGCGAGCGGCCGCGGATGGGTGCGCTTCAACTCAACATCGCCCACGATTACGAACACTACGGCAACCTGGTCACCTACATGCGCATGAAGGCACTGGTGCCGCCGTCGAGCGAGCGCCGGTAGAAGTCTACTTCAAAGGCCGCATCTCGACCTTGCGGAACAGCACCTCCGCCGCTTCGGACTGCAACTGGATCTTGCCCGCGGTGGGCCGCACGCCTGTGGCTTCCAGGACAAGTTTGCCGTTGAGGTAGAACTCCAGGGTGTCGCCGCGGGCGATGATCTCGCTCTTGTTCCATTTGCCGACCGGCTTTTCGACATCGACGGGTCCGCGGTAGCCGAGCTTGTCCTGCCAGTTGCGGTCGCGGCCATACCAGTTGATGCGGCCGCCGTCGCGGGTCACCTTTTCCCCGCCCTTCTTCCAGTAGATCTGGTTGTTTGCGCCCTTCTCGATTTCAGCCGAGGCCGCGGGCCGGGTCTTGCCACGGACCAGGATCATGTCGCCTGTGCCGCCTTCGATCAACTGGTATTCGATCGACTCAAGCCAGCCGCTGCCGGCCGCGCCGTCCTCGCCGACGCCGTGAACGAGGATGCCGGAATCGCGGGCGCGGTCGGCGCGAGGGGGCAGGTTCTTGCCGCCCCATTTCCATTCGATCACCAGATGATAGTTGGTCCACTCATCGACGGTCGTCAGTCCGCCCCACTCCTCGCCGGTCACATGGATGGCGCCGTTCTTCACGCTGAAGACGCCTTTAGGGTCTTTGAGCTTGTTCTCCTTCATCGAGACATAGAAGCCGGAGAGGTCTTTGCCATTGAACAGCTTCACGGTCCTGGACGGGGTTCTGGGTTCGGAAAACGCCGCCGGGGAGAAGACCAGGGCGGCGAGGGCGAGAGATAGGCTCCACTTCATCACCTTCCAGTCATATCATTACTGCAGGTCACAAAACCATGCGCCATCTCTTCATCCTGCTGTTCACGCTTCTGCCCCTGGCTTCGGCGGATGTCAAGATTGTCCCCGCGGGCGGCGGTTTCCAACTGCTGCGCAACGGTCAGAAGTACTTCATCAACGGCGCCGGCGGAATGCGGTCGATGGAACTGCTGCCGCCTGCCGGAGCGAATTCGGTCCGCAGTTGGAGCCCGCCCACCGACGCCGACATGAACAAAGCCCACTCGCTCGGCCTCAGCGTGATGGTGGGCCTGCCGGTGGGCAAGCCGCGCCAGGGCTTCGATTATTCAAACACCGCCGCGGTCCAGAAACAGCGTGAACGGGTGCGCGAACTGGTCCGCAAGTACAAAGACCATCCGGCGGTGCTCATCTGGGCCCTCGGCAACGAAAGCGAACTCCGGGCCGACGAAGCGACGCGCATCGTGCTTTGGAAGGAAATCGAGGAACTGGCGAAGATCGTGAAGCAGGAAGACTCGTCGCATCCGGTGATCACGGTGCTGGCCGGAGCCGGGCGGTCAAATCTGGTTGAACTCATCCAGCACTGCCCGACGCTGGACGCCGTGGGCATCAATACCTATGGCGGGATGTTGAAGTTGCCGCAAGCGGTTCAGGCGCAAGGCTGGAAGAAGGCCTGGATGGTGACCGAGTTCGGCCCGCGCGGCCATTGGGAGGTGGACAAGACGCCGTGGGGACTGCCCATCGAGGACACAAGCACGGAGAAGGCTGAGTTCTACGCCAAGGCCTATCAGTCGGGCATCAAGGGCCAGCCGGCGTGCCTGGGATCGTATGTCTTCCAATGGGGGCAGAAGCAGGAAAAGACGCACACCTGGTACGGGCTGTTCCTGCCCGAGGGCGACCAGTTGAATCCAGTGGACGTCATGACGGAAGGCTGGTCGGGCAAGCCGCCAGTGAACCGTGCGCCGCGCACCGGGCGGATCGAACTGACCGGGGCGATTGAATCGGGCCGCGGGTGGGCGCGGGTGAAGCCGGGGCAGAAGCTGCCGGTTTCGGTGAAGGCCGACGATCCCGACGGCGACCTGCTGTTCATCACCTGGGATCTGCGCAAGGACGTCAGCGACAATCCGAATACGGGCGGAGACCGCGAACCGGCCGTCGCGCCGATCGACGGGGCCATCGACGGCTCGAACGTGGTGATCCCGAAAGAGCCGGGCAACTACCGGTTGTTTGTCTACGCCCGCGACGGCAAGGGCAAGGCGGCGACGGCCAACGTGGCGTTGCGCGCCGAGGGCCAATGATCGTATCGGCAAGCTACAAGACCGACATCCCGGCGTTCTACGGCGAGTGGTTCCGCCGCCGCCTCGACGCCGGGTACTGCAAGATGCGGAACCCTTATGGCGGGCAGATCTACCATGTCGGCCTGAGGCCGGAGGACGTGGACGGCTTCGTCTTCTGGACCAAGAACGCCGGGCCGTTTCTGGACACGCTGGAAGAGGTGCGCCGGCGCGGCTATCCGTTTGCCGTCCAATACGCAATCAACGGCTACGGGCGGGAACTGGAATGGGCCGTTGTGCCGGCGGCAAAGGCGGCCGAGCACATGAAGCGGATCGCCGGTTCGTTCGGTCAGCGGGCGGCGGTCTGGCGGTACGACACCATCGTGACGTCGTCGATCACGGACGCCGGTTTCCACCGTGCGAACTTCGAACGTCTTGCGCGGATGCTGGAAGGCACGGCCGACGAGGTTGTGGTCAGCTTCCTGCAGGAATACAAAAAGACCCGCCGCAACATGGACGCCGCCGCCCGGCTGTTCAAGTTCACATGGCACGATCCCCACGCCGGCGAAAAGCGTGCTCTGCTCACTGACTTGTCGGCTATCGCCACTTCGCGCGGCATGGCGCTGACCGTCTGCACCCAACCCGAGTTGCTGATCGAAGGTGTCGCCGGCGAGGCCCGCTGTATCGATGCGATCAGACTGTCGGATATCGCCGGACGGCTGATCGGCGCGAAAATGCGCGGCGTCAGGCCCGGCTGCGCCTGTTACCAGTCCCGCGACATAGGCGACTACGACACATGCCCGCACGGCTGCGTCTACTGTTACGCCGTCACAAACCGTGCCGCGGCGCGGCAGCGGTACCTCCGCCACAACCCCGATGGCGAATTCCTGTACACCAGTTGACCAGATGAAGAATCCACAAGAATAGAAGGCCCGATGGTGGATTCGTCATATGGTGAAATGGATACAGCCGGCGTTCAAAGTGACACATCAGTCCGGCGGCTCGATCAGTAACGTGACCGAAGATCAACCCACTCAGGAACACCAGCAGCAGGCCGCGCCCCCAGTGCGCTTCGCCGTCAGCGCCACCTTCACCGCCGAGCCCATCGCCCCGGCGCTGCGGTACTGGGCGAAACGGCTCAACCGCGACTTCGAGGTGCGCTTCGCGCCTTACAACCAGCTTCTCCAGACGCTGCACGATCCGGCAGGCGAATTCGCGGCCAACCCCTCCGGCCTGAACCTGATGCTGGCCAGGATCGAGGATCTGGGCCAGTTCATCCGCATCGATGAAGACTCTCTGCGCCAGATCGGCGGCAATGTCGACCACCTGGCCGAGGCGCTGGCGTCCGCCGCCACGGGCTTTGCCGCTCCGGTGCTGCTGGCGGTCTGCGCGCCGTCGCCGGGTTTCGAATCCGGATCTGGCGGAGGCTTCAGCCGACGGCAGGCGGCAAAATTGAAGGACGGTTTGAAGGGCATCCGCAACCTGGTGGTGGCCGATTGGACTGACCTGGAGGCGCTCTACCCCGTCGCCACTCCCTTCAACGAGGAGGGTGAACGGCTGGGACGCATTCCCTACACCGACGAGTTCTTCGCCGCCCTGGCCACCGCCGCCGTCCGGCACTGGGATGCGCTCACGCGCCCGCCCTACAAGGTGATCGCGGTGGACTGCGACAACACGCTGTGGGCTGGAATCTGCGGCGAGGACGGTCCCGAGCACGTCCGGCTCGACGAGGCCCACCGCAGCCTGCACGACCTGCTTCTCAAACAGCGCGAGGCGGGCATGGTGCTCACCATGGTGAGCAAGAACAACGAGCGCGATGTCCACGACACCTTCGCCGCTCACCCGGAGTTTCCGCTGCGGCCTGAACATTTCGCCGCCTGGCGGATCAACTGGCAGCCCAAGGAAGACAACCTGGCCGAGCTGGCCGGCGAATTGAATCTCGGCCTGGACAGCTTCATCTTCATCGACGACAATCCGAAGGAGTGCGCCGAAGTATCCGACGCCGCGCCGGAGGTCCTCACCATCCCGTTGCCGGCCGATCCCGCCCAGACCAGGGCTTTTCTGGAGAGAATCTGGGCCTTCGACCATCCCGTCATCACCGAAGAGGACCGCAAGCGCAGCGAATCATACGCCAAGGGCCGCGACTTCGCCCGCGAGATCCGCAGCGCTGCCAGCCTCGACGATTTCATCAGCAAACTGGGCCTGGCCGTGCACGTCACCGGCTTGCAGGCCGAAACCCTGCCACGCGCCGCGCAGTTGACCCAGCGGACCAACCAGTTCAACACGACGACGATTCGCCGTACCGAGGCCGACATCGAGCGCCTGGTGGCCGACCCGTCGTGGCACGTCTACACGGCCACCGTGGCCGACCGCTTCGGCGAATACGGCGTCACGGCGCTGCTGATCATGCACCGCCAGGCGGCTGAGTTACGCATCGACAGCTTTATGCTGAGCTGCCGGGTGCTGGGCCGTGGCGTGGAGCACAGGATCATGCGCTTCGCCGGGCAGACGGCGTTCGATTTCGGGTTGGAGACGGTGGCCGTCGATTACACCGCCAGCGCGCGCAATGCGCCGGCGAGCCAGTTCCTGGATTCGATCCCCGGCGGCCGGGTGGAGTCGATGAACGGAACGCGGAAATACCGTTTCAGCGCGGCCGGCCTGGTCGCGTTGTCGTGGAAGCCCGCGCCGGCGGGTTCGGGCCACTACGTCCGCGGCCACCACCCGGTTTCAGGCCGCCGGTTCTGGGATTACTCCGCCGTGGCCACTCACCTCGGTACGGCCAGGCAGGTGCTTGACGCGCTGCGCTCCGAGTTTGCATCCGCTTCCCCGGCAGGCGCCGGAGGCTCATTCGCGACTGAGACCGAGGCGGCGGTTTCCAGGATCTGGGCCGAACTGCTGCGGCGGCCATCGGTGGCGGCGACCGACAATTTCTTCGATCTTGGCGGCCACTCGCTGCTGGCCGTGCTGCTGCTGATGCGGATCAAGGAGGAGTTCGGCGTCGAACTCTCGGTGGACGATGTCTACTCGGCCACGCTGACGCTTTCGGAACTGGCCGGCATGATCGATGCCGCCAGGCTGGGCGGCGGCGATGATGAGTACGAGAAACTGTTGAGGGAGTTGGAAGGGATGTCGGACGAGGAAGTTCAGGCGCTGCTTGAACAGGCTGAGTCCGAACAGCAGGCGCAGGAATGAAGGTTCTGCTGACCTCGAATGCGAGTTACGATCCGCCCAAGGGCGGTTCGACTCGAAGCAACTTGGCGTGGCTCAAGCACCTGGCCGGCGCCGGCCATCAGGTGCGCGTCGTGTCGGCCGCGGACAGCGACGCCGAATCGGTCATGGACGGCATCTCGATCCGCGGCGTGCGCAATCTCTCTTTCCGCGCCGACGAGCTCGCATCCGAGATCCGTGCATTCGCGCCGGACCACGTCCTGGTCAGCAGCGAGGACTTGAGCCACATCCTGCTGCGCAAAGCGGCCTCCGCGGCGCCGGACCGTCTGGTTTACGTGGCGCATACGCCGCAGTGGTTTCCCTTTGGGCCGGAAAGCTGGAACCCGGAGCCGGCCGCGGCGGATCTTGTCAGAAAAGCCAGGGCGGTCGTCGTCATCGGCCGGCACATGGCCGCCTACGTCGAAACCCATCTCGGACGGCGGGCCAGCATCATTCACCCGCCCATCTACGGGACGCCGCCTTACCGCAAGCTCGGCCGCTTCGGCGACGGTTCCGTGCTGCTGGTGAATCCCTGCGCCGCCAAAGGGATTTCAATCTTCCTCGCACTGGCGGAGCGGTTTCCCCAGGTCGAGTTCGCCGGACTGGCCGGGTGGGGTACGACGGCGGCCGACCGCGCCGCGATGCTCGCCAGGCCGAACGTCAGCATCCTCGAAACCGTGCCCGACATCGAGGACGCGCTCGCCCAGGCGCGCCTGCTGCTGATGCCGTCGCTGTGGTACGAGGGCTTCGGGCTGATCGCCATGGAAGCCATGCTGCGAGGACTGCCGGTGCTGGCGAGCACGTCGGGCGGGCTTGTGGACGCCAAGCGCGGCACCGGCTATGTCGTCGATGCCAACCCGATCCGCCAATGGCTCCGCGAGTTTGACGACACGCGCATGCCCGTGGCGGTGGTTCCCGATCAGGACATCGAGCCTTGGGCCAGAGCGCTCAGGACGCTGCTCGAAGACGAAACCGAATACTGGCGCGAGGCCGAAACGTCAAGAACAGCGGGACTGGAATTTGTCTCGCACCTTGACGCGGGGGAGTTCGAGAACCTCCTGCTTGGCCTGGGCGAGGCGCCATCTCCGCGCCCGGCCGGGACGGTGAAGCGGCTCGGTCCGAAGGAGATCGAACTGCTGCGCAGGAAGCTGAAGGAGAGGCGCGGCGGCGAGTGAAGATCCTGCTGGCGCACAACTCGACTTACTTCCCGGCGCACGGCGGCGGCGACAAGTCGAACCGCCTGCTGATGGAAGCCCTCGCCGGGCGCGGCCATCAGGTGAGGGTGTTCACCCGCACCGAACGTTTCGGCGACGCCGAGCAGGCGCGGTATCTCGCCGAACTGGACCGCAGAGGCCAGGCGTATGAAATCGACACAGAGGCGGGCGAGGTCCGATTCCGCCTCGGCGGAGTCGATGTCCGCGTGCTCGCCTGCCGGCCCGAACTCCGGGCGGCGTTCCAGCATCACATCGATGATTTCGGTCCTGACATCATCGTCACCTCTACTGACGATCCCGGCCAGTTGCTCTTCGACCTCGCTGTAAAGGCACCGCTGGCCAGGGTTGTCTATCTGGTCCGCGCCACCATCGCAGTGCCGTTCGGGCCTGACAGCTCAAGCGTCAACGAGCGCAAGAGGGAACTGCTTCGCCGGGCTGACGGCGTGGTTGGCGTCAGCCGTTACGTTGCCGGATACGTCCGCCAGTGGGCCGGTATCCCGGCCATCCATCTGCCCATCTCTCTGCTTGAACCGCAGGCCGGTTACCCGCTGCTGGGCCATTTCGACAACCCCTACGTGACGATGGTGAACCCCTGCGCGGTGAAGGGGATTTCGATCCTGCTCGGCCTGGCCGATCGTATGACGCATGTCCAATTCGCCGCCGTGCCCACCTGGGGCGCTGAAGCCGCCGAATTGGATGCGCTGCGGCGGCGGCCGAACATCACGCTGCTGGATCCGGTGGACAACATCGACGATCTGTTGAAACTGTCGCGCGTTGTCCTGGTCCCCAGCCTCTGGGCCGAAGCGCGCAGCCGGATTGTGCTGGAAGCGATGTCGCGCGGCATCCCGGTGATGGCGAGTGACGCGGGCGGCATCCATGAAGCGATGCTCGGCGTACCGCACCTGCTGAAGGTGAATCTGATCCGCCGCTACAAGCCGGCGGTGGGATCCGGCATGGTCCCGGTAGCTGAGGTGCCGGAGCAGGATGTCGAGCCTTGGGTCGAGGTTCTGGACCGCCTGACCACTGACCACGATCACTGGAGCAAAATCGCCGGGCAGTCCCGCCGCGCGTCGCTTGAATACGCTGCGACCTTGAACGTCCTGCCCTTCGAAGGATTCCTCCAATCCATGCTCGGCAAACCCAAGCAAGGTCCGGCCCCGGAAGCCGCCTCGCGCGTCCTGAGCGACGACCGCCGCAAGCTGCTGGCGCTGATGTTGAAGAAGAAGGCCGTCGAGAAGAAGTCGAGCCGGTGGTTTGCCGGCGACCTCGATGCCCCCGGCGAACGCCTCTTCTGCTTCCCCTGGGCGGGCGGCGGAACATCCACCTATCTCGGCTGGAAGCAGGCGCTCGCAGGCGTGGCGAACGTCATCGCCATCCGGCTCCCAGGTCGCGAGGACCGCGTATCGGAGACGCCGCTTGAATCGATGGAAGAGGCGGTCGAGGCGCTTGCCGGTGAGTTCATCCGCCACGCCGGCGCGCCGTTCTCGCTCTTCGGCCACAGTATGGGCGCGGTGATGGCCTTCGAGGTGGCCAGGCGATTGCGCGACAAGGGCGCGATGGGTCCGCGCCTGATCATCGCGTCGGCAGCCAGGGCGCCCGTCTTCCGCATCGGACACCAGCCGCCGTCAGACCCGTCGCCGGAGCAGTTCGTCGCCGAGTTGAAACGTCTTCAAGGCATCCCGACCGAAGTGCTCGAAGATCCGCGATTGTTGGAACTCGCCCTGCCCGCGCTCAAAGCCGACGCCCGGCTCTACCGGCGTTACGTCCACGCGCCCGGCGCGCCGCTCAGCATTCCTATTGCCGCATATCGGGGCGAGAGCGATCTCAACATCATTGCCGAGCACACGATGCGCTGGGCCGGGATGACCACCGGCCGGTTCGGCCACCGCGTCTTCCCTGGCGGACACTTCTATATCGAGAACTGCCGCGACGCACTGTTAGCGGCCATCCGCGAAGACCTTACGCGGAAGTAACCGGCTCGGGCTCCTCGATATCCTCGCCCATATCGTTTGCCGGCGGCCTGACCAGCTTGCCGGTCGCCTCGGCCCAGGCCCAATAGATGGCCGTGGTCGAACTCAGGATGCCGGCGACAATGCCGATGGTGCGTACGGGGAAAACGCCCGTGGCCCAGGCCGCGATGCCGAGCGAGATCATCATCGTGGCCTGCAGCATGGTGTCGATGGTGGTGAAGACGCGCCCACGAAATGCGTCCGGGACGTGGGTGAGCAGGATCGTCCTGTTCAGCACATTGTTCAGGCCGACGCACATCCTGGACATGGTGATGAAAATCAGCGACAGCCAGATGGTGGGCATCATGGCGAAAACGGTGTAGGCGAGTCCGTGGACCAGGAACGTGACGCCCAGCAGTCGCTTGTAGCCGACAAAGCTCAATCGGTTGCCCAGGCGGTGGCCGGTCAGCCCTCCCATGACCAGGCCGATGCCGGCGAACGACCAGATCAGCCCGACCCCCGCCGGCCCGCGCTCGAAGACAACTTCGCCAAACAGCGTGAATAGGATCTGTGCCGCACCGCCGCCCGTCGCCCAGCCAACGCCGGCCATGCCGATGGCCAGAATCAGCGGCCGGGTGCGCATGTAGCGCAACCCTTCGGTGAACTCGCTCCAGCCGGCGAAACGATGCTGAAGGACGCGCGTACCGCGCCCCGGCCGGAAATGGCCGTCGGGGCTTTTCATCCGCCACACCGCCCAGGCCGAGATCAGGAACGAAACGGCATTGGCCGCAAACGCCCAGCCAAAGCCGAATTGCATGGCCGAGATGCCGCCGAACATCGTCCCGATCGAAAGCGTCAGCCAGGCCGTGGTCTGGGTGAGGGCGTTGGCCGTGTGCAGTTCTTCCTTGCTGGCCACGCGCGGCAGAATCGCCGAGCGCCCCGCAGTGAAAAACGGCGATGCGAAGGTGAGCAGCGCGCTGAGCAGATACATCAGCCACGCTTCCGGGTAGACCACCAGCAGGATGTGGGCCAGGGCGATGGCGCAGCGGAACAGGTCGCTGGCGAGCATCACCTTGCGCCGGTCCATGCGGTCCAGCACGATGCCCGCGATCGGTCCGGCGAGGATGGCGGGAATGATGCGCGACAGCATCACCATGCCGACCCCGAAGCCCGAGCCCGTGATGCGCAACGACAGGCTCAACACCGCAATGGTGTTGAAGTGGTCGCCAATCTCGCTGACCGCCTGCCCCGTCCACAGGTAGCGGTAGTTGCGGTTCGACTTGAGGATGGAAACGAAGCTGCGCAAGCCGGAATCTCTCTATCCACGATAGCTGGATCGGGACGGGAGATGTCTCAGCGGTTTTTCATCAAGCAGCGCGAACCGGCGCCGGACGTTGGTTGAACAGCCGGTCGGTCTCCGGATTCACCAGCACCCACAGCCCGTAAATGCCCAGAGCCGTTCCGAACGGGAAGCTCAGCAGGTCGAGCGCCGAGACGACAAGCCCCAGGATCTTGGCCCAGGGCTTGAGGTAGAGCAGCCCGATTCCGGCGATGAGTCCGGGCAAAGAAAGCACCAGCAACAGGACAAGCAGGAACGTGCCGATGGCGCCGAGCACGGCCATGCCGGCAGCGGCGTCGGAACCGCTTTCATTGAACGCCACAATCGCCGCCAGGCCCCCGAACATAACGAACAGCCCGATGCCTACCAGGATCGCCAGACAAGAGAAAACGATATGCAGGATCGCCAGCAACTTCACGTGGAATTGCATTGAACCTCCGTGTTCCTCCATGAATACGAAGTAGGGCCGGTGCGGGTTCGGAAATTCGGCTGCAAACGTCTTTGAACTCCGCCCTGCGTTCGATGGCGGGGCGGACCCAAGTGAAAAGGGAGCGCCCAACAGGACGCTCCCTCACGCTCACTCTCTATTGCTCGGCTGGATCGACTACAGTTCGACGCCGGTCTCTTCCCAGGCGCCGGTCCTGCCCGACTTCAGGACGGCTTCGCAGACCTTCTGAGTCTGCAAACCCGTGCGGAAGGTCGGCTCGGCCGGGACGCCTGACTCAACGCCGGCGACGAAATCGGCCAGCGCATTCAGGAACGAATGCTCGTAGCCGATCACCAGGCCAGGCACCCAGTAACGGTTCATATAGGGGTGCTCGCCGTTGGTGACGTGGATCCGCCGCCAGCCGCGCGTATCGGCCTCGGTGCCCTTGTATTCGAAGAAATCGAGATACTCCATCTCTTCCAGGTTGAAGGCCAGCGAGCCGTTCTCGCCGTTCATTTCGAAGGTCTTCAGCGCCTTGTGGCCGCGGGCATACCGCGTCGATTCAAACAGGCCCAGTGACCCGTTGGCGAACTCGCAGATGAACAGGCAGGCATCGTCGATGCCCACCGGTTCCATCTTGCCCGTGATGTTGTGCATGCGCTCTTTGACAAACGTCTCGGTCTTCGCCGTCACGCGCGTGATCGGACCGTTCAGCCACATGGCGACATCGATATTGTGCGCCAGCAGATCGCCGGTGACGCCCGAGCCTGCCGCTTTCACATCAAGCCGCCACAGTGCGTCGCCGCCCTGCGGGACGTCGGGCGAAATCGTCCAGTCCTGCAAAAAGTTCGCCCGGAAATGGAAGGGCCGGCCGATGCGCCCGGCGTCGATCATCTGCTTGGCCAGCGTGATGGCAGGCACGCGGCGGTAGTTGAACGAAACCATGTTGGGCACGCCGGCCTTTTCGACGGCGTCCACCATGGTCTGGGCCTCGGCCACCGTGCGCGCCAGCGGCTTCTCGCAGAACACCATCTTGCCGGCTTCGGCGGCCGCGATGGCGATCTCGGCGTGCGTGTTGTTCGGCGTGCAGATGTCGATGATGTCGATGTCATCGGCAGCGACGATTTTGCGCCAGTCGTCTTCGGTCCGTTCGTAGCCCCAGGTGGCGGCGAACTGCGACACCTTGTCGGCTTCAAGGCCCGTACAGGCCTTGAGCACGATCTTGTGCTCGACGGGGAAAAAATTGTTCAGGCGGTTGTGGGCGTTTGAGTGCGTACGGGCCATGAACCCGTAGCCGATCATTCCAACTCTCAATTGTTTTGACATGACTCGCTCCTCATCCGTAAACGGCGATCAGTTCATCGAGCTTCTTCTTGCAATCGGCCGTCGCCTGCCAGGCGTCGGGCCAGAAGCAGAGGTCGATCGTCCAGAAGTCGTGGGGTATGCGGGAGGCTTTCACCAGCGCGGGCATCACCACATCGAAATCGATCACGCCCAGGCCGAACGGCGGATGGGCGGAGGTCTCGTCCTCGCCGTTTGCGTCCTTATGGCACGAGTTGTCGGAATCGATCACGTGGATGTGGTTGATGCGCCCGTCCAGCGTGGCGATGAATTCCACCTGCGACGGAAAGGTCTCTTTCTCGCCCTCCTGTCGCGCGCCGTTCACGCCCACCATCTGGCCGTGGCATGTGTCGTACTGCAGGCCGAAATTCGGCTTGTTGACGCCGTCGTGCACACGCAGGATATCGCTTGGCTTGTTGAACGCAAAGCCCGGCTCGAACTCCCAGGTGACATGCACTCCGTGGCCTGCGGCGATCTCGCAGCATTCCTTCCAGGTGTTGACGACGCGCGAGAGTGCCGTCGCATAGTCCACTTCGCGGATGATGGTCGGCGGCTGGACGCAGTCGACGCGGACCGACGGAATGCCCAGGTCGGCGGCAAATTTCGCGTTCTTCCTGAACTCGGAGATGTACTTGGTCTGGTCGTCGGTGTTGATCAGCTTCTCGCCCCATAGGTTGGCGGCGATGCCGCTGAAACCCATGCCGCGCTCGGCCATCTTGGCCTTTAGCTCCGCGCGCTGTGCGGCGTCGGGCATGGCGCCGGGCCACGCCGAGTCGTCGCCCGACGGGTTGCCGGGATTCGGATGCGGCGGGAAGGCGCCGAGTTCGACGCCGTCGAAGCCGAGTTCCTTCAGCTTTTCGCAAACCGTATCGAAATCGATCGGGTTCGCGGCATATGGGCCGATCGTGTAGGCCCATGAGCCGATCGAAGTTCTCTTGCTCATCTCATCCTCCAACGATAATTCGTGCGGCGCGGATGAAGCCCAGCCGCGTCTTAAGAAACATATCAGGATGTGGAGGCGGATGGATAGGGGCCAGCCCGCCTCACGCCAAGGTTTAGCGAGAGATCAGTGAGGGCGGCCTCAGACCGTCCTCACCTTCGCGTAATAGGCGCCGCAAATACCGGCCCCCGCACCATCCAGGAACCATCCGTGCATGGTGGACGGCGGCCCGGCGGAGAGTTTGACGGTGAATGATGCCGACAGATCGCCCGGCTTCGTCTTGGCGCTGAGATCGTGGCTGCCCACTCTGAGGCGGGCTCCGGCGATGGGCAGGGCTTTGCCCGCGGGCAGGACGGCGACCCTCATCTTTTTCTCCGGACACGGGGCGTCGAGCGCAAGCGCGCGTTCAAAAGGCCAGCGTGCAAGCGAGATCTCATAGGTTCCTGAAGATTCGACGCGGATGGTCCAGGGACCGCCCTCAGCGCCGCCGTCACCGGCTGAAACTGTCCGGTGGTTGTCGAGGTAGATATCCTGCCAGTCCGACGAGGAGAGCATCACGGGGTTCTCACGGCTTGAACCGATCGAGATCGGCAGGAAGCCGCGGGTGAGCGGTTCGACGCCCTCCCACCATTTTTCGTAGCGGCCTCTGAGCCGGGCGAGCACCTCAGGATTCTGAGCAGCGACATTATTGGCCTGGGCGAAATCGGTGTCCAGGTTGTAGAGTTCATCGCGGCCGACCAGGCGCCAGCGTCCCTGGGCCACGCAGCAATCGAAAGGCTTCAAGTGCTGGCCGTATTGGACGACGACGGTCCGGTCAGGGAGTGCCTTCTTGCTATCGCGAAGCGCCGGCGCCAGGCTGGTTCCGTCGTGGGGCACGGGCGATGGAAGGCGCTTGAGGTCGCAGAGGTCGATCATGGTCGGCAGGATGTCCTGGATCTGCGAGACGCCTGTCACGTCGCGCGGCGCACCGAACTTGCCCGCGGGATGCCGTATGAAGCAAGGGACACGGTGGCCGCCCTCCCAGTACTGCGTCTTGCGGCCGCGCATGCCTGCGTTGTAGAAGTTCACTCCGGCTGTGCCGCCGTTGTCGGTCATGAAGACCACAATTGTGTTCTCGCGGAGGCCGGACTTCGAAAGGAATTCGTCCAGGCGGCCCACGTTCTCGTCGGCGTTGGCGATCATCCCGAAGAACTCGGCGGGCACACCTTTGCGGCGATACGGATCGGAGTACCGCGGATCCACCCACTGCGGCCCGTGCGGGACATTGGTAGGCAGATAGCAGAAAAACGGCTGCCTCTTGGCCGACTGCTGTCCCATCCAGTCCATCGCCTGCGAGAACCAGAAATCGGTGCAGTAACCCGGAAACTGTTTCACCGCACCGCGGTGGCGGTAGCGGCCATCGAAGTAGTCGTTGTCAAACTCTGGCGCCGAACTCAGCCCCCAGCCCAGGAAGTAGACCGACTCCTGAAAGCCGCGGTCCATCGGCCGGTAGGGAAAGTTGTCGCCGACGTGCCACTTACCGAACAGGCCGGTCGAATACCCGGACTGCGCGAAATAGTCGCTCATGATCGGAATGTCGCGCCGGACCACCGCCCGGCCCGCGGTGACCGACGTTGCACGGTTACGCAATGCGTCTACGCCGGTCAGCAGTTCGCCGCGCGTTGGCGTGCACATCGGTGCAACATGGAAGTCTGTAAATCGGACGCTTTCGCCGTGGATACGATCGATATTCGGCGTCTTCAACAATGGGTTGCCGTGGCACGCAAAGTCTCCGTACCCCTGATCGTCGGTCAACAGGACAATCACGTTCGGCGGCCGTCTGGGTTGGGCGAGCAGCGCCGGAGCGCCGAACAGCGCGGCTGCGGCGGAGTGAACGAACTGGCGGCGATTCGGAGGATGCATGGCGGGTTCCCTCTCTCTTTCGGATAGAAGCGTATCAGACCATCTTGTGTTTTGGGAACGGGCGCCGGGATTGTGTTATCGTGCAATCGATGACACGCGAATTCTCACGCCGTTCCTTTCTCTCCGCGGCCACTGCGGCGGCCGCGCTGCCTGCGTTTGGAGCCAAGAAAATCCCCTTTGGCCTGGAACTCTATTCGGTCCGGACCGAGATGGCCAAGGACGTCATTCACTCCGTGAAGACCTGCGCCAAGATGGGCTACCCGGGCTTTGAGTTCTACGGAAACTACACCGAGTGGACCATCGATTTCGCCAAGCAGGTCCGCCAGGTTCTCGACGATCTCAACGTCAAGTGCTACTCCACCCATAACGGCGCCAACGTCTTCACGCCCGAAGGCATCGGCAAGGCGATCGAGATCAACACCATCCTCGGCTCGAAATACATTGTCCAGGCCAGCGCCGGCCGCGTCACCGGCCTCGACGGCTGGAAGGGCGTCGCCGAAAAGCTGGCGGCATCCTACGAGACGGCCAAAGCCGCGAAACTCTCGGTGGGCTACCACAACCACGCCACCGAGTTCAAAGCCATCGACGGCACGCTGCCGCTGGCGGTGATCGCCAAGGGCACGCCCAAGGAAGTCATGATGCAACTCGATGTAGGCACCTGCATCGAAGCCGGCCAGGATCCGGTGAAGTGGATCAACGACAACCCCGGCCGCATCACTTGCGTCCACTGCAAGGACTATTCAGCAACGAAGAAGTACCGCGTCCTGTTTGGCGAAGGCGACGCTCCCTGGAAGGAGATCTTCAAGGCCGCCGAGAGCAAGGGCGGCGTCGAGTTCTACCTCATCGAACAGGAAGGCTACGACCTGCCACCGTTTGAAACCGTCGAGCGCTGCTTGGCCAACGCCAAAAAGCTCCACGCTTAGATCGCACATCGAACAAGACTGATTCAACGCGCCGGGCGCGGGCTTGATGCTCCGCCCGGCGTTTTCATTGCTGCCGCCGCTCGAAGTAGTAGGATGAACACGGAGCAAACTATGGACAGCATTCAAGAGATCTCGCGCCGCCGCTTCGCCGCCATGATGAGCGCACTGGCCGCAGCCGCGCCGGCGTTGAACGCCGCCGATGAAGGCTGGGTCAGTCTGTTCGACGGCCACAGCCTCAAGGGCTGGCGTGCGAGCGAGAACAAGGCGTCGTGGAAGGTGATCGACGGTTGCCTGGCCGCCGATGGTCCGCGCTCGCACCTGTTCTACGAGGGTCCTGTCAGCGGCGCCAACTTCCGCAACTTCGAACTCGAAGCCGAGGTGATGAGCCAGCCTCTAGCCAACTCCGGCATCTACTTCCATACCGCCTATCAGGAAAAAGGCTGGCCCGCCAAGGGCTTCGAGATCCAGGTGAACAACTCCGCCACCGGCGAAGGAACCTATCGCGAGCGCAAGAAAACCTGCTCGCTCTACGGCGTCCGCAACATCTATAAAGCGATGGTCAACGACGGCGAGTGGTTCAAGCTCCACATCACCGTCCGCCAGAAAAACGTGCAGGTCCGTCTGAACGGGATGCTGGCCGTCGACTACACCGAACCCACGCCCGCCCCCGCCTACCCCGAGGGCCGCGACCGCGCCGTCGGCTCAGGCACGTTCGCCTTGCAGGGTCACGACCCCGGCTCGAAAGCCCGCTACCGCAACATCCGCGTCCGCCCACTCCCGGACAACGTTGCGCAACCCGCCACCCCCGCCGCATCCACCGACTCCGTCGCCACGGAGATCCTCAACCTCGCCGCCCGCAACTATCCCATGGTCGACTACCACGTCCACCTCAAGGGCGAGCTCGACATCCAGCGCGCCCTGGCCATGTCGCGCCATACCGGCATCTTCTACGGCATCGCCGTCAACTGCGGCAAAGGCTTTCCGGTCGAGAACGAAGCCGGCGCCCGCACGTTCTTCCAGTCGCTCGAAGGCTCGCCCGTCTTCGCCGCCATGCAGGCCGAAGGCCGCGAATGGGTGGATATGTTCGACCGCCGCACTGTCGGCCTTTTCGACTACGTCTTCACCGATTCGATGACCTGGACCGACAACCGCGGCCGCCGCATGAGGACTTGGCTCCCGCATGAGGTCGGCGTCATCGCTGACCCGCAGGAGTTCATGGAAACCCTCGTCAGCCGCGCCACCGGCATCCTCGAACGCGAACCCATCGACATCTACGTCAACCCCACCTTCATCCCAGCCGTCATCGCCAAAGACTACGACCAGCTCTGGACCGACGAGCGCATCACCAAAGTCGTCCGCGCCGCGAAAAAAGGCGGCGTCGCAATCGAAATCAACAACCGCTACAGACTCCCTGGCCTGCGCTTCCTGCAGGCCGCCAAGGCCGAGGGCCTCAAGTTCGCCTTCGGCACCAACAACACCGACGCCAATCTCGGACGCTGCGAATACGGCCTCGAAATGGTGAAGGCGCTCGACCTCAAATGGACTGACTTCTTCGTCCCACTCCCCATCGGCGAACGCGGCATCGACCGCAAAGGCTCCATCCTCAAATCATGAAACTCGCCGCGGCACTGCTGTTCAGCGCACTGGCCGCCCATGGCCAGTTCGAAACGACCACCATCGCCACCGGCCTCAAGGGCGGCTATCAGGTGCTCGCCGTCGACCTCAACCGCGACGGCCGCAAAGACCTCATCGCCTTGGCCTCGTCAATCCCCGAACTCGTCTGGTACGAAAACCCCTCGTGGACACGTCACGTCATCGCCACTGGCTTCCGACAGATGATCAACGTCGCGGCAATGGACTTGGACGGCGACCGCATCCCCGAACTGCTTCTCGCCCACGAGTTCTCAAACATCGCCGCCAAGAGCATCGGTACGGTCTCCCTGCTTCGCTCGCAGGGCGATCCGCGCCAGCCGTGGTTGGTGTCTGAAATCGACCGCGTCCCCACGTCCCACCGCATCCGCGTCTGCGACGGCGCTTTCGTCAACGCGCCGCTCACCGACACCAAAGCCGTGCCGCCGGACTTCCTCGGCCCGGTCCCGCTCATCTTCTACCGGCCTGGCGTATGGAAGCCCGAGCGCGTTGAAGACGCCGGCCAGGGCGTCATGCACGGCATCTTCGTCGAACGCGACAAACCCTGTTCGATCCTCGCCGCGAGCTTCGCCGGCATCTATCGCATCCAGCGTTCAGGCAACTCCTGGAAGCGCGAGAAGGTCGCCTCGGGCAGTCCCCTGCCCTGGCCGAAGAGCGGTTCGAGCGACATCGCCATCGGCCACATCAAGCAGGAGCCCTTCATCGCCTCAATCGAACCCTGGCACGGCAATGAACTCGCCGTCTACACACGCCGGCGCGGTGCCTGGGTCCGCGAAGTCCTCAACTCATCGCTGGTCGACGGCCACACAGTCCTTGCCGCCGACTTCGACAACGACGGCATCGACGAAATCATCTCCGGCGCCCGCGGGGGCGGCGGCGTTGTGGATATGCACAAACGGACTGAAGCCGGGTGGGTGAAAACGCCACTCGACCGTTCACTCACCGCCGCCTCCTGCGAGGCCGTGGACCTCGACTCCGACGGCCGTCTCGAACTCGTCTGCATCGGCTCGGCCACCGCCGAACTGCGGCTCTACAAACTCAAGCGTTAGCTTCCGGCCGCAATCCACGCGCCATCGCCAGCTTCACTTGCCCATGCGCTAATCTCGAAGGAGGGCACGGAAGCTCATTTCGGCCGGTGCCGGGCCTGGTCTTCAAAACCAGTGGGCGCCGCGGATGCGAGCGCCGGTGGGTTCGACCCCCACGAGCTTCCGCCACCTTGGCTTTGTTCCGTTCCCGGAGACAATCGATTGAAGGTTCGCGACATCCTTGGACGAGGCGACTTCGCACTCATCTCTGACCTCATCCCCCCCGGCGCGCGCGTGCTCGACCTCGGCTGCGGCGACGGCGCACTGCTGGCCTGGCTGCGCGAACACAAACAGGTCGAGGCCCGCGGCGTCGAACTCAAACGCGAACTCGTCCAAAAGGCCGTCGCCCGCGGCGTCACCGTCTATCAGGGCGACATCGACGAGTCAGTCCGCGAATATCCAGAACAGGCGTTCGACTACGTCATCCTCTCCCAGACCCTCCAGGAAACGCGCCAACCCCTGCGCGTCCTCGACGAAATGCTGCGCATCGGCCGCCACGCCATCGTCGCCTTCCCCAACTTCGGCCACTGGCGCGTCCGCTTGAACCACCTCACCTCGGGCCGCTCCCCGCGCACGCCCACCTTCCCCTACGCCTGGCACAGCTCGCCCAACATCCACTTCCTCACCGTCCTCGACTTCGAGGAATCCATCGCAGAACAGAAACTCGTCGTCGAAAAACGGCGCTTCCTCGCCGGCCATTCACAGATCGGCTTCATGCCCAACCTGTTCGCCGAAATCGCCGTCTATCTCGTCCGCCGCTAACGCGGCTGCCAAGTGGTCTTGAACGCGGCCGCCTGCCCCGTCGTCTCCAGATACAGGCTCTCCCTCGTCTTCGGCGGCGCATCCGGCGTCACCGCATGTGTCACCCTCAACGGATCACCTGATTCGATGGTCAACGCAAACTGCCGCCCTCCCGCCGTGAACGTCAGCTCAACTCTCCGCCCTCCATCCCAACTGCGTGCCTCGCGCCAATACGGCAGTTCAACGTCAGCCGCCGGCGTCGCCCCCGCCGGCACTTGCACCTTGCCTTGCACCTGCAGGACAAGCCCGATGCGCCTCGCCGTCTCGCCCGTACACTTGACGTCCGTCTTCTCAATCAGCTTGTCGCCATCGATCTCAATCCTGCGAGTGACAGCCACTCCAGGCCGGAACTCGTCCTGTCGCGCCTCCGCCATCCCCGCCGCGCCATCAAATCCGATCAGCGTCCCAGGGTTCCACTTCGCCTGCCCTTGCCCATCGACCAGCACCGTGTTGTGCGCCGCGCCGGTCTGGAAAAATCCCTTGTGCAGCGGCGATCCATACCCCACCGTGCCCGCGTCATGCGTCACGTCGATCGACTCAAAATACGCTTCGTAGTTCAACGCCTCGGCCTGCGCGTGCGACGGATCAAGCTGCCCGTAATGGAAGTACACCTGCCACGGACCCTTCTTGAGCAGCGCCATCCGACTCGACTCGAAATTGCGGCTGACAACCTCCGGCAACGCAGTCGGCTTCACCGCCGGCACGGGATCCAGCAGCGTGTCCCAACTCTTCTGCGTCGCCGACGCCGCAACGCCCAGCGCGGTCGGAAACACCCTTCGCGCACGCGCCAGGATGCCCATCTCCGGAGCCCGCCTGAATCCCGCTGTCGAATCCGCCGGCGTCGGCAACTTGCCGTCCGGGAAGCGAAGATAGACCGGCGCCAACATCAGATTCTCGATCGCCGCCGCTTCCTGCTTCAATTCATCCAACCGTCCCGCCATCCCCGCGTACTCAAGGAAAGTCAGAAACGACGAAACAACATAACTGTTGTAGAGCAGCGACTGCTCCACCCATAGATAATCGCTCGTGATCCCGTCCCTCACCTGCCGCCTGATGCCATACTCTCCATCCACCGACAGCTTCCACAACTCGTCGTCCTTCGCATACATCGCCGCCATCGCCATCGCCGCCCGCTGCCAGCAGGCGATATTGTGCACCCGCTGCAACGACTTGCCCAGCAGCGCCGCCATCGGCCGCATCAGCTTCTCAACCCAAACCCGCCGCCGCGCCCCATCCGCGTCATCGCCAATGATCCTCGCCGTCTGAACAAACCGCACCAGCATGTTGGCGTCGTCCAGACTCTGGTACATCAGCCGCGCATTGCCCCCGCCCTGCGCCGGCCACTTCATCAGGTTCTCCGCGTAGAAATCCAACTGCGACGCCGCCCAGTCCAGATACTTCCGCTCGCCCGTCAACCTCCACAGCCTCGCCGCCTCCACCATCCTGTCGCCGTTACGCGACCGCAATCCGAACACCCACCCGCCAAACACCTTCGGCGTCACGCCACTCGGCGGCATCGGCGTCCAACTTAAGAACCCGCCGTCTTTCTCGTTCACGAAATCGTGCCACCACCCGGCGACATACTCCACCTTGTCGCGCGGCTCCGAGATCCATTCATCGGTCTCCGCACGGCTCTTGGTCAACCACGCCGTCCACTCCGCATCCGCCTTCACTCGCGCCCGCGCTCCCTCCCAATCCTCTCGCGCCGCCCGTACAGCCGACCCATTCTCGTACACCTTCATCTCCGCGAACGCCCTGTCGGGCTCGGGCTTCGGAAACCGCTGTGCCGCCACCGGCAGGCTCAGGACAAGGAAAATCACCGTGAGTTTCATCTGTGGACACTCTACCCCAACTCCACCGCCTACTGCGCTTCCGGCCCCCATGTCCCAATTGCCCTGTATGGCGTTCCCCCTCTCCAGCGGTGATCATGGAGGAAGGCGCCACGCGCTTCGATTCCGCCAACCATGCAGAACCTCATCGACATCCAAAACATCAACTGGTCCGCCATCCTGATTCCTCTCGGAACATTCACCGCCGCTTTCCTCATCCTGCTCCTCGCCCGCGGCATTCTGTTCCGCCGGCTCCACCGCTGGGCCGAAGGCACCGACACCCACCTCGACGACTTCGTCATCGATTCGATCCGCACACCCTTCCTGCTCTGGTCGCTCATGATCTCGCTGATGGCCGCCATGTGGGTCGCGCCGCTCAGCGAACGCTACACCGCGCTCAGTTCGAAAGTGCTGCTCGTCCTGTTGATCCTCTCCATGACGCTCGCCGCCGCCCGCATCGCCGGCGCCGTGGTCCGCCACTATGGATCCACTTCCAGCGGCGCCGTGCCCGGCACCTCGCTCACCCAGAACATCGTCTCCATGGCGGTCGCCTCCATCGGCTTGCTGATCCTGCTCAATAGCCTCGGCATCACCATCACCCCCATCCTCACCGCCATGGGCGTCGGCGGTCTCGCCGTAGCCCTCGCCCTTCAGGACACTCTCGCCAACCTCTTCGCCGGTTTCTATGTCTCCCTCTCCGGCCAGGTCAAGCTCGGCGACTACATCCGCCTCGATACCGGCCAGGAAGGGACCATCGAGGACATAGGCTGGCGCGCAGTCTCAATCCGCGCCCTCCAGAACAACATGATCATCGTGCCCAACGCCAAGCTGGCCCAGGCCATCCTGACGAATTTCCACCTTCCTAATTCCCCCATGTCGCTCTTGATCCCGGTCGGTGTGAGCTACGATTCCGACCCTGAAAGGATCGAGCAGATCCTGCTCGAGGAGGCCCGCGAGGCTGTGGGCAAGGTGGAAGGACTTCTGGGCGACCCCGAACCCATGGTCCGCTTCATACCCGGCTTCGGCGAATCCTCGCTCGACTTCACACTGATCGTCCGGGTCGCCCAGTTCACCGATCAGTTCCCCGTCCAGCACGAACTGCGTAAACGCATCTTCAAACGCTTCCGCGCCGAGGGCATCGAAATCCCCTTCCCCATCCGCACCCTCTACATCCGCAAGGAAGGCGGCGAAGCGGACAAACCCCTCTCCGCCGGAGGCTGAGCCCTCCTACTGCTTCTCGGCCGCCGCCCGCGCCAGTTCATCGCAGCGGTTGTTGTCGGCGTGGTCGGCGTGGCCCTTCGTCCACACCCATTTCGTCTTGTGCCGCCCTACCTGCTCGTCCAGCCTCATCCACAAATCCTGGTTCATCACCGGCTTCTTCGCCGATGTCTTCCACCCGTTCCGCTTCCAGTTCTTCATCCACTGCTCGATGCCGTTCTTCACATACTCGGAGTCGGTCACCACCTCCACCTCGCACGGCTCCTTCAATGCCGCCAGCGCCTCGATCGCCGCCGTCAACTCCATCCGGTTGTTCGTCGTGTGCGGCTCGCCCCCGGTCAGTTCCTTCGTCTTCGCGCCGTAGCGCAAAACCACCGCCCACCCGCCGCGCCCCGGATTGCCCAGACACGACCCGTCTGTGATCACCTGCACCCGCTTCACGCCGCCGTCTCCGCGTTCAGTTCCAACTCGAAATGTCTCTCCACCAACGCTTGAATATCCTCCGCCGTCCGCGCATGATAAACCGCCACCCGCAACTTCGCGCCGTTCCGCACACCGTGCGTGAAGTACGTCGCAAACTGCTTCATCTTGCCCACAATATCCAGCCCGCCCTTCTCCACCAGCATCCTGTAGTAGGTCCGCATCATTTCGTAGCGGTCCTGTTCCGACGGCCTGAAATAGCTGCCCGCCGCCCGATACTCCGCGATCTGCCGGAAGATCCACGGATTCGACGACGCCGCCCGCCCCACCATCACCGCGTCACAGCCCGTCTCCTGAATCATCCTCACCGCGTCTTCAGGCGTATTGACGTCCCCATTGCCGATCACCGGGATCCTCACCGCCGCCTTCACCTCGGCGATATGCGACCAGTTCGACCGCCCCGCGTAGCCCTGCTCCCGCGTCCGCGGATGCAGCGCGATCGCCTGCAACCCGTTGTCCTCGGCCATCCGCGCCATCTGCATGTAGACATGCTCGCGCTCGTTCCAACCCGACCGGAACTTCATCGTCAGCGGAATCCCGATCGCCTCCCTGCACCGCTTCAGCAGCCTGTCCACCAGCGGCATGTCGCGCAACAAACCCGACCCGCCGTTGCACCTAACCACCTTCTTCACCGGACAGCCGAAGTTGATATCTACGGCGTCGAAACCCAGCTCCTCGCACACCTTCGCCGCATCCGCCATCACCTCCGGGTCCGACCCGAACAACTGCGCCGATATCGGATGCTCCTCGGGCTCGAAATGCAGGTAATGCGCCGTCACCGACCGCTTCGTCCTCCCCTTCGTCGTCGCCACCACGCCGTGCGACGACGTGAACTCCGTCATGATCAACCCGCAGCCGCCCTGGTTGCGGATCAGCCGCCGGAAAACCGTATCTGTAACGCCGGCCATCGGCGCGAGAACTGTGGCTGGTTCAATGCGCACACCTCCCATGCTGTAACCGGTGGGAAAAGGGATCATCTGTCTCTATTGTAACGGGACCATCCGCCGCCGAAACCGAATCGGACTGAAAGACGTGATCTCTCCCACCGAAACGCGACGGCCCTCCGGCGCGTTTAAATCAATGAAGAGGTTGGAGATGAAACCTACACAGATCTTGGCAGGTGCGGCATTGGTTTTCGCCGGAGCATTCGGCATGTGGCTCTTGATGCCCAAACAGGAGGCCCCGCCCCAACCCGCCGTTCAGGCCAGCGCACCGGCCACATTGGACCCGGCCGCCGTTG